>JAOTTW010000065.1 GCA_029864235.1 Candidatus Nitrosopumilus sp. | reverse complement strand
GATATATGTAACTCTGGTCTTGCAAGAAACATAGCACAAAACTTTACAACAATATGGATGAAACTCTTCACTCCTATTGAAAAAACTCATTGTAGTTTCTGTGATTTGGATGTCTACTTGGGACCTGAAGAAGAACGTATTTGCCCAAACCCTTCTTGCAAATCTACTGTCTGATTCTTTTTTGTTAGTAGTTTCAATTTCTTTTTAGCTTCATCCAAAACTTAACTACTTGAAAAAAATTAAAAATGATATACTTGAGGTTCGAATAATTGCAGAATTGGATTTTTGATATCAGATCACGTTCATTTGTATTATTAGTTGCTGCTTTTGTATTTGTGTCGTTATTAGTGATCTTTGAAATTACAGAAAATTTTGATCAATCAATTACGACTTTTGTTTTTGAGCATTCAGGAAATCACACTGTTAATTTTATAATGCAGTTGATCACTGAAAGTGGAGATTCTTTTTACATGCTGGGATTTGGAATCTTGATGCTATTAATAAAAAAGACTAGGAGGATTGGAATTACTTTGATGATACTAATCGTTCTATCTACACTTCTTACAGGATATATCAAATGCGGAGTAGATAGAGATAGGCCTGATTTTAATTATGTGGGTGTATCTTTTCCAGTGGAAATTAGTCGTGATACATTTGCACTCTTTTGTGAAGGTGGATTTAATGCCTCATATCCTTCAGGTCATGCCGCAAGATCTATGATATTTGGGATCATCCTTGGATATGCGTTATCTGAAAGATTTCCCAGAGGTGCGTACTTGCTTTTACTCTACCCAATACTTGTCTCCATTAGCAGAGTCTATGTTTTTCAGCATTATCCAATGGATGTAATTGGTGGTGCAATACTAGGAGTAATGCTTGCAGGTGTCATGGCAAAAAGAACTAAACTATACAAAATATTTGAAAAATCAAAATCCTAACTGAGTCAGCACTTTGTTACTAATCAAAACAATAGCGTAATGTTCTTTGTCATGATGATATGTCCAATACTTTATGTCTCGAACTTCATTTTTATCTCTAAGGCCCGCGGTTACTCCTGTCGTGATGGTATATCCGATTCTCTTTGCAAGCTTTGTTTCTTTTGGCATTAATACTCTAAATCCTTCATTTCTACCACTGAAACCCATCTTCACCATGCTGTCTACGGCATCTGATGCATCTTTCTCGTCTTTTAGATCGAATGTCTTAGATACTGGCAAGTCTTTGGGATGAAAATCCATCAATACATCTAAAACTCTTTGATTAATATTTTTTAAAAATGATTCATAGTTCAAAGAATGTTAATTTCTTCCCTGTATTTCGTGTAGGAAATACAGACATATCTATATCCCTCAATCATAACTATTAAGGCTTGATCTTTTGAAATCAAAAGTTTAGAATCTAAACACTGGCGTCTTGGAGTAATTACTGGTTTGATTAAATATGAATTGTAGGACAAACTATTTTTGACAAGAAATACCCTTATCCATTTCTACATATAAAATTGGATACATTAGAATGCTCAAGACGATTAAAAAGTGAAAAGAGATCTGAAATTCTTTCTAAAGCATTAATCGATAAAAACACATGTAGTTGTTTTAGAAAATATTTAGATGAGTTTCCAATAATGTCACAAGAAACCATGAATTGGATTAAACACTATTCTAGCGAATGTCTTTTAAAGAACTCCCATATCTGTTCATTTGAAATATCATATGTGATATCTCCCACTAATGAATAATACCTATCATCAAGCACAGTCATTTTGAACGGAGATATTTCACTTGGCCAAGTATGACCCATATTATTACCTACACATAACATGACTTCAGAATTACTAGTACAGTCATCATAAGTTTTACATGTAATACCTCCCTTTTGATAAGTAACTTGAGATTCTGAAGAACAACTGTTCCTTTCTATCCAATCATTAGTTATAGTGTTAATTGATACACATGCAAACTTACTAACAGATGGATCAAGACCTAGAAATTCTTGATAGCATCCTCCACATTGACCTCCATCATAAAGCGCACAGAGGTCTTTTTTACCATGAATGATCATAGTTGGAACAGGGTTCGATGGATTACATTCATAATCTATTCCAATTGGTGCACCAACCGGTGCAATTGCTGCTATCTTGTCTGGAAGATCACATCCCAATCTATGAGCCATTTGTCCCCCGTTTGATATGCCAGTAGCATAAACTCGTTTCTCATCTATATTGAATTTATTTTTTAGTTCTTCAATCATTTTTGAAAAAAACTTCACGTCGTTAATTTTGGATACAACTTTTTCAGGTTTTGTGTCCATCTTACCATTCCAATTAAATATTTCTTTTTCTAAAAGTATCACACCTGTACCATCTGGATAAACAACGATGTATCCATGTTTCTCAGAATGTATATCCATATTGCTCATATTGCGTTGATTTTCCCCGTTTCCCCCTCCCCCATGAATATTGAACACAACTGGTATAGGTTTGATAGCATCATAAGAAGATGGAACATGTACAATGTATTCTCTTTCCAAATTATCACTAATTAAGGAAAATTCATAATCACCAGGACCAAGAGTCCATTCAGGATTTAATTCATTTACAATGACATTGGGTGATTTTACAATTTCTTCTTTGTAAAGATAGGTTATGCCACTTAGAAAATCTGAGTCATTTATTTGGTTATTTGCCCAAAATCGGGCATTATTTTTGATCCATTCAGGTACGACAACTTGTCTGTCACTTAGATCATCGTAATCTGAAGAATCAACTATACTAAGTTCAGAATTCACAATAATATTATTTTTAATCATCCATTCCATAGCATTAACAAAAGTAACGTCATCAATTAGATCTTCTGACCAAAACCCTACAGTTTCTTTTATCCATGAAGGAATCAAATCTGCTGCTGCAACATTCACTGAAAATCCTAAACCGATACCTATCAGAAATATCAGACTAATTATGGCATGTACATTATTCACTAATTTCTTTAGACTTGAATGAAATTAAAATTGTTTATGGTTTAGAATCTCTTTCTTGCTTCTCTTAGAACTTCTTGTACACCAAGCTCACCACAAAAAGAAATTCTTGATTATGCAAACGAGCTGAATTTTGGGCTTATAGTCATGGGCTCAAGAGGAGCAGGATCACAAGATGAATCGTTTATTGGAAGCGTTACAAACCACATCTTACACAAATCTACAATTCCTGTCTTAGTTGTAAAATGATAAGATGACATTAGATTCTTATCTTTGATTATGCTGAGTCTGCTATCCTACCAGTACCACGTAAGATGGTACTTTTTCAATTGATTCTTGGGCAAATGTCTCATTATTAGTTGCCAATACTGATAACATTACAGACATCACCGCCAATCCTGTAACTATTGTCTTTTTTTGGTTTTTCAAAGTCATCATAGAATATTGTCACTTATTTGATTTAAAGCGTACAACTAATTTGATAGAAGGATTGTCTGTTATACTTTGAAAGATAGATAAAAATGATATAATTCAGTTACAAAAAAAGTCCAATCAAAACCAAAGTACCATCATGATGCTTTTCCATTTTTGTTCTTATTGTATTTAAACTCTTCAGGCCATTCTGTTAGCTCATCACACAGAAAACAAATTGATAGTCCTCCAAGAAAATCTATCCATAGATCTACTGCAGTATCCCAATTGCTAATTTCTATAAACCCGTCTGGATTCAAATAAACAAAAACTGCTTCAAATATTTCCCATGCTATGAAGGCTATCCATGAAGCCGCAATTGCTATGGTGTAATAGAACTTTCTCTGACTTGTTAGATTGAAATTCAAAACAATTGCAGTTATTGCCATGCCGGAAATTGCATGAGTAAAACGATCTATTGGGGTTACATCATACCAATGCAAGTTATATTCTGCAAGTAAATGAATTCCGATTGCCGCAAGTCCGATGAATCCAGTAAAATATATCCATTCATAGCTTGTGTCTATTATCTTCAGGCCAAAGATTTCTCTGACACTTCTTATCGTATTCCGATTTTTAATACTGAGATAGAGAAAAATTCCTGCTCCAAGAATTAAAATAATTGGTATGGTTACATTTGAAAGAATCTCTGGCCCATGCAATTTTTAACAATATTTCTTAAGTAAAATCGAGTTTTAATAGTTAGGGAGAGACATTCATTTTTACTTTTTATCGATAAAATGGCATCCTACCATTTTGTTCGGGAAAACATGCTTGGTCGTTTTACCTTGTGATTTCATTAATTAACGAAGCATACCATACATAATTTAGACCTAAAGGATCTCTGTCTTCAAATTCAGTATTTCAGTTGATAAGGATTTGTTACGGTGGCTAGACTCTCAGATAAAGAAGAAGATATTTGCAAGTAGATCTCATGGTGTTGAATATGCATTAAACGAGTTAAAGTAAAATTCATGATTTTTTAGGAAAACAAATGAAAAGAATTCTATCTAAGATCTAGAATCTCTGTCTTGCTTCCTTTAGAACTTTGTTTACTTCAAGAACAATCTCTGCAAGATGAGTTTTCTCATGAGTACATTTGATTAGTCTGTCAACGTATGCAAGTTTCATCTCATCATTTGCTTCGTTTTTAATTTTAGTTTCTAGCTGTCTAATTATTCGATTCAATCTGCGTCCGTCTTTGTTCAAATCTGTCCAGTTTTGATTCATTTTTGTCTCTTTTTTGTTCCTATATGTGCCTAACATGACCCTTTGAAGTGCCTACACCTTGGAATCCATTTCCCAAATCTTTTTCAAATCTTGGAGTTATAGAGTATACATCCCTACTCGTATTACTCTGGTCTTTTTCTTTTTCTAAATAACCGTGATCAACAAATGGTGCAAGGTATGTTTCAACAAGTTTTTTTCTGTCCATCTCAAGATATTCTGCAATCTCTCTTGCAATGGTAGAATCCAACCTTCCAATGAAAAATAGTCTAATCTTTTCATTAAAGAATTGAATCTTTGTTGCAGCAATCGGATTTGGTTCTCTAATCATTTGTATTGCTTCAGTCACATCTGATTTTGACGATATGAGGAATTGTTTGTCATCTTTAATCAGACTAAATCTGTTCTCTGATCTTGCCAAAGTCAGCATCTTGATTGTGTTTGATAGTGTCTTGCCACAAATATGACATGGCTTTATCTTATGAGCACTGTTCATAAGGATAGTTAAGGTAAGGAATCATATTACACGGTGTCTCTCTTGAAAAAGGACAATATGGAAAACTACGCACGAAAATTAGCTAATGAAACACTTCTTTCTAAGAAAGATAGAGATTATCTTACTGGTAAAATCAATGTCAATCGGAAATACAAACATCGATTTTTAAAAGATCTATCTATACGATATCTAAATCTGATAAAAGATCTAGAGATTATAAAAAAAGATGATCAGAAAAGAGAAATACTTGGCAATTGGAAACTAAAAAACAGAATTTCACTTCGAGATTATGCTCATGGTGATCTCTTTTGGGCGTCTTTTAGTAAATGGGAAATAATTCCAGAGAGAACATATGTTTCAAAAATTCACAGAGAGAAAAAAGGAAGGAAAGGAATCAGCTTTTATTGGATAGAGGAAAAAAAACTAAATGAATTACGTGACGATGAGATTAATAAAATACTAGAACCTGATTATCTGTTTACATTAATTAAACGAGTAAAAATTAATGATGAAGATAAAAAAATTCTGATTCAAGGATATGAAGAAGGTGTCATACCTATATCTAAAGATAAAATGATTTCGATAATAGAAATCAAAAAACGAATTTTAGAAAAATATTCTCCCGTTACAAAAGAGGATAAAAGAAAACTCATGACAGAAGTTGAACAAGACCCTCGAAACAAAAAGATTCTTGAGATTTACAATTCCAAGGAATTTGGAACCCTGTATAAAAAAATGAACAAACTTCTTGAACCATACGAATCCAAAATAGTACAAGTACAACCATATTTACATCCAATTTCATCAAAAAAGGAAACATATTACAACGAATAAACTATCAAATAGAATTTTATTTATTGAATTTAAAAAATAAAGAATTTGATGAATCATTCAAAAGTTAGAATCAACTCATCAAACATACCTCTTAACCAATCAGGAATCTGGCCTTCAGATTTTACCTTGTTCATGATTGTTTTGTACCATTTCTTCTTTTCTTCAAAGTGTTTTTGTCTTTCCTGTTCCAATGCAGAGTATTGCTTCTGAATTTGTATCTCTTTTATCTGGACTCTTGACATGTCATCAATTGTAAGCTCATGTATGGCATACTTGAACTGTTCAAATAATTTCTCAAGAGTTGGAACATTATACGAATCATCCAGGTCTACGATGTTGTTTTCCTCGTCACGATATACCTTGTGTCCTGCAAGCTTTTCAGCTGTAGAATTTTTTATTTCTGGAACGCTTTTCAAAATTGTCAGAAATCTCTTTCTGAATGCATGGTTGCACATCTCATCCCACCTGCCGTTTTTCTTGTTTGTGCGTATCCCTGAGCGTAAAACTGCCCTACTCATTACAGTGATTATGGCCCTTTGAGTCATACCCTTTACAGGATTTTGCAGATTGAACTTATAATCCCTGAATAATGGACTCTCAGATATTATCTGCTCTCCTTCGTTTCTCCTACTGTTCAGATATCTGTCTAAGGCCTTGACTGCCTCGGGAGTTAGAAATGTCCAATATTCCTCAATAGAGTCCTCATACACACATACTGCCTTGCATCCAAGTGGCATCTCAATTAAGTGCCTTATCTTAAGGTCTGATAATGCCCCAACTCGCACACCACTTGAGCTCAGAAAATGAATTATTGCCTGTGTCCTCAATTCTTTTGATGTTGAAAGAAGCTACTGGATCTGTTTTGTTGAATATGCCTTGCGACCCGTTTTTTTTACTTTTTGTGGAAATAACCGTGTAATTTTTTTCCATCTCAGATCTACATCGTTGACTTCGAGAAAAGATTTGACTGCATAGAAATGAACTGGTATTCCGTTAGGATTCATTTTGTTTTTCAGAGAAATGATATAGTTCTCCAAGATCGCTTGCAGATCCTTTGCATCAATTCTGCTTAGTTCATCAAAAGTTTTGCATTCGGTATATTTTTTGAATAGTACCAATCGTTTGTGGTATTCTGTGAATGTGTCTCTGCTTTTCACAGAGTGTTGAAACAACAGAAGGCTTCGTTCCATTGATTCTTTTGCAACCCTCTTTGTGTATTTTAGGGGCTGTTTTCTGATCAATTTGCGGGAAGATAATGTTAATTTTCTTAACAGGTAAGTCAAATCCTGATTATACTCACAACTTAACCGAGTCAACTGTTTTGGTTTACTAGTTGGTAACATTAGAAAAATTAGTAAGTGATCTAAGAAAAAAGAAACAAGAAGCTACTAAATTAAAGAATAAATCTGAAAAAAAATTACAAGAATATAGATCTCTTGAAAGAAGATCATCTGCAGGATTAAACACAATTGAAAAGAAAATTGAATCTCAAAAAGAAGATGCATCCGATTTATCTGAAACACTAACTCAAAAGAATGCTCAAATTGAAAGCATTGAAAGATTAATTTCTGCAGCAAAAGAACGACTAGGAATAGACAAAGATGCTATTAATCAAACTGAACAAGAACTAGAATTCGCTGATAATCCTGAAGAAAAAGTATACGCTGAATCAAGATTGCGTTCATTAAAAGACCATGTAGAAGAATTAGAATCTGAGATAAAAAATAGGGTAAAAACTGCAAAAAAGATTGCTGATGAAATTGCCCAGTTTAGTGATATTAAATCAAAAATTAATTCAAAAATACAAAAACAGGCTCATTCAAAACCTCCTTTACGAGAAAAAATTGTTTCTAGTCATAAAGAAGCTGCCAAACTTGAAAAAGAACTTGAACAACGAATCAAAGCAGAAAAATTAGCTACGAACGCACTAGAAAAGGCAGTAAAGCGACTTGATGAATATCTAAAAAAGAAGAAATCTATTAAAAAGAAACCAAAGAGAACAGCTGCAAAAAGAAAGACTACGTCAAAGAAACCAAAGAGAACAGCTGCAAAGAAAAGATCAAGAAAGTAAAGTATAATTTCTAATTTTTAATTTCCAAATACAAAAAATTACCAATAAAATAATTAAAACAATAAAAAACTAGTTTTGAAAATTAGTTTATTGAGGGTTTACTTCCATTTGGCCATACTTACCTTTTGTCAAGGAAACTTCTCCTTTGAATTCATTGGTATAACCATTTGTAACTACGACTACATCTCCTACATTTACTGCTTTGATGTCATCTCCCCACAATGTTAATTTCATTTGATCATCTTCAGTCTCACCATCTGCAATGATCGCATCACATACATCAACAGTTCCACCTGATTT
Source organism: Candidatus Nitrosopumilus sp. (assembly GCA_029864235.1). GTDB lineage: Archaea > Thermoproteota > Nitrososphaeria > Nitrososphaerales > Nitrosopumilaceae > HKST03. The sequence goes on along the minus strand of JAOTTW010000065.1, from coordinate 308 downwards.
GAGATTAACAGTTCTAGGATCTCCTTTGCTTTTTACTTCAGCCTTTGTATTAACTCCACTTCGCATTTTCTTTGCTTGTGAAATTGGAATAAATTCTGCCATTCTGATTTTGACTCAATTTAGCACAATTAAAAGTTTTTTTACACAATTTTGTTTTTGATTTTTTTAAAATTATCTGAAGACCCTCATATTTAGAAAAGAGTACAATAGTAATCGAAAAATATCGGTCTATATTCAATCTCAATGCAGAGGTATCGAAGCCCGGTCAACCGAGAGGGACTCAAGATCCTCAAAAATTGGAAATCCCT
>JAOTTW010000114.1 GCA_029864235.1 Candidatus Nitrosopumilus sp. | reverse complement strand
TCGTATTATTTTTTATGATTGCTTTTTGTGATTTTTTTTACACTAAAACTAGAGAGTAATTCGTCAGTTAATCTATCAAAATGGGATGCAAAATACAACGCATTAGAATATACCATGATATGATCACGTCGAACTAATACAATAACATGTTCTGAAGATTCTTAACGTTTGTTTGTTTTTTCTATGAAATTTAAACGGTTAGACAAACAAAGACTTTAGAATCAAGATTACATCGTGAGCCCAACTTCACCATGTATTCAATTCACTTTATGAAATTCGTCTTAGGAGTATTGTCTCCACTCTGTCTTATTTTATTTTTCACATGTGATTTTAAAATTAACGAATCTTAACTCAAGTTAACCGCATAGATGATGTAAGGGCATAATTTTTCAGTATCTTGATATTAAAAAACTTGGAATTTAAATTACAAATATTATGCATATCATTCTATTCAACAATCCATCATTAAATGAAAAATTGAACATGAAAACAGATTTTTAATTATTTTAGTATTCTAAAACAAGAAAATACCTAATATATGGAGAAAATGTAACTAGTGTTGTCAATGGTTCTAGTCGATAAGAAAATACTAGCAGGAGGTCTTGCAATGATTATTGTTGGGACAGTATTGGTGTTAAATCTCAGTGCAACGATGCCTGCAGGTCAAACAGGAATGACTGAAGAAGAGATAGTCGATTTGTTAGTGGCACAGCAAGAAAATCAAGACTACAATACGTTAGCTGGAATGCTGATAGGTATTGGATTTTTGTTAGTATTGATAAGCTTTGGTGCAAGAAGGAAAAAAGATAGCACTAAAAGGAAGGAAAAAAAGCCTGCAGAGTAAATCCAAAATCATTATTTTCGGTATAATTCAAATTTCTTCTTACAATTTCCACAAAATCTTTGTTTGGTTTTTCTGCTTTCAGTTCCCAGAGGGGAACCGCACCTATCACATTTTTCTTTAATCATTTTCGATTTCTAAGTCCCAATAGGATATTCTCATCTTTTCATCAAAGGAATACAGTAGTATAAGTAACTAATCATTTTCGGAGTATTTTATTTGTATAGATACTGATTCAATTGGTTTTGAAGCAATAAAAAATTAGAGAGTTATTCCTTATAGTGGACTAACAAGGTACTTTCCATGACGGGCAAAACGGCAATAATGTTATCGCCTTTTTCGGATAGAAAGTCATTGACAACATCTTGAAGATATACTCCTTCAGATAGCTGTTTGGATTCAAAATAGCGAATTTTATGAATCATTGATGTTTAGAGCAACCCATCAGTATTAACAATTTAATAAAAAACCATTGGAATTAGAGATTAGTTACCTAATATACTAGATTAACCAAACAACGTGCATGAAGTATTGTCATGATTGCCTAACTCCAATTAGTAGAAATTCATCAGAGGAGTATTGTAGTTTTTGTAAACGCGATAGAGGATTTAAAGTCATCAAACCAACACCATAATTCAATTTCTTATAATTAATCATATAGAAGATATAATTACGAAAACAACGGTACTAAATCAATATTGATTCAAGCTGAAATTTCAATATATCCAATGGCAACTAAGACTACTAGTGCCAGTTTTTACATTGCAAAAGCAATAGAATCGATTCAAAGTATTGACAATTTAAGATATCAAATTAATCCCATGGGGACAATTTTGGAGTCAGATAATATCGATGTGATTAATAACGCAACAAAAACAATGATGGAGGTAGTTCATAATCTTGGAATTGCCAGAGTTGAAATTGTAATAAAGATCGATTCAAGAAGAGACAAACATCACAAGATGGAACAAAAACTAGATTCTATAAAAAAATATTTGGAAAAATAATTGGAGATTATTTAGTTTGCAGTATTTACAAAATCTACAATAGACATTATTTTTCCCATTTCAACTAAATGTCCATAGCTCTTCTTATTTGCAGATTTCATAGGAGTGTTATCTATGCTGATAAACAAAATATGTTTATTATCTAATGGAATTGTTATCCTCTTTATTTTTTCATACGCAGCAATTACATAAAGTCCTTTTCCAACAATATTAGTTATTTTTGAGCGTTCATCCCATGCATTAGCAGCTCTTTGAAGGGATTTTTTTGTGTCAGCCAGAGGGACCATATTTTTTACATTGTTACGTTTACTGTTCCATAGTATTTCCCCATTTTTATCACAAACTGCAGCAAATCGTATATCACCATTAAAATCCAT
>JAOTTW010000064.1 GCA_029864235.1 Candidatus Nitrosopumilus sp. | reverse complement strand
TCATGAAATATACCATATCTTTTTCTTTTATTTTAATAGTTTCAACAATTTTACTTGTTTCGCAGTTTTTTGAATCAAGTGGAAATTTTCAACTCTATCTTGACAAAAGTGTTCCTTTTGTTGGAACTGAAGTTCCAAGACATGAAGGTATCTATGGAGAGGGGATTAGAGTTGCAGTGATAGATACAGGTGTAGATTTTAATCATCCAGATCTGTTTGGATGGGGTCCCGAAGGTAAGGTAATTGGTGGACATAATTTTATACAAGAAAATGAATTACCGCTTGACACAAATGGACATGGGACTCAAGTTGCAGGAGTAATTGCAGCAGATGGTCAAATTACAGGAATTGCACCAAAAGCAAAGATTCTAGCATACAAAGTTTCTGATGACGGGGAAGGGGTATCTTCAGATCTAATCATCAAGGCTATTGACAGAGCAATCAAAGATGGAGCTGATGTAATTAACATTAGTTTGGGAGTTAACAAGACAAATGAAAAAATTGATCGTGCTGTAAATAGAGCTCTTGAAAGAGAAATTTTTGTTGTTACAGCAGCGGGAAATGATGGACCAGGTATTGGAACAATAGGTAGTCCTGGAAGAACATCAGGTTCAGTTACAGTTGGAGCAACTTACAATAATTTGACTTCAAGCTTAGTTGCAACATTAGAAGTTGAAGATAAATCTTATACGGTGATTCCTATGGTTGGATCCTCAAAGTCAGAAGAGCCGATACAAGGAGAAATAATTTTTGGAGGATATGGAAAGAAGGAAGAACTTGAAGATATTGATGCTAATAACTCCATTCTTCTTGTTGAGAGAGGAAGTGATGTAGAAGAAGAATTACTTTACTTTTCAATCAAAGAAAAAAATGCTGCCAATGTAGGAGCAAAAGCATTAATTGTATACAACAACAAACCAGGTATTTTTCTTGGAGAGTTAATTCATGAATTTTCTGAATCAGATTACAAACCCAGTATTCCAGTAGTATCAATTGATAGAAACGAAGGGATAGAAATCAAAGAATCTGTAAAGAAAAATGCCAAGTTAAATTTATTTTATAATCCGGATTTTGTAGCACATTTTAGTTCAAGAGGATCCGTTTCACCATTTTACATTAAACCAGATATCGTAGCCCCAGGAGCATACATCAATACAACTCAAAATAATGCAGGGTATAATTTTACTAGTGGAACAAGTTATGCTGCACCTCATGTTAGTGGTGCTGCGGCCCTTTTACTAGAAAAAAATCCCAATATTCATCATCACGAGATAAAGTCCTTATTACTGACTACTTCTGAGCCTGTTTCTGGATTATACGGTCAAGAATTTTTCTTAAGAGATACTGGTTCTGGAAGATTAAACATAGAAAATGCATTTAATGCAAAATTAATCATAATTCCTCCAAATTTTGTTAGTAGTGTTTCATCAGATAATCCAACGACAATTAAGCAATTTGAATTAAAATTACTTAAAGGCTCATTTGAAAATATTCAAATTTCATTTGATGGGCCAAAATTTATTCAATTTGCACATATTCTAGAAGGCAATAATTTGCAAATTAAATTGAAAGTCACTGGAGAAGAATATGGAGACCATGAAGGAAAAATAATTATAATTCATGAAAACATAAGATATGTCATTCCATTTCTATTACATTATACTCAGGGTTCAGTATCAACAAGCCAAGAAGAAGGAAAAATAAAGTTCAAAATTTATCACCCAAAAGAATGGAGTTTTGCAAAAATATCAGTCACAAATAGCAAAGACGGTAAAATTGATGTTACAACAGCTACGCCAGATAGGGATGCATCAATTCAAGTATACGAAAATACAGAATATTGGATAAATGCAAAGATAAAAATTGATGAAGAGACGTTTGATGCTTTTAACATTATAGAAGTTGATTCAGTTACAAATGAATTGGAACAATTTGAATTTTGGAATGTTCCACGAAAACAAATTGGAATAATTTCTGCAATTATAATTATAGTAGGTATTGCAGGATTAGGGATTAGAAAAAGAAAAATTATTGAGTAAGTTTAGGTCCTGCATCAATTATTTCAGGAGAAACATTTTCAAATTTTTTGAAGTTTTCAACAAACATCTGAGCTAGTTTTTTTGCAGAAAGATCGTAAGAATCTTTATCAATCCAGGTATTTTTTGGATTCAAGATTTCTGAAGGAACATCTGGTACATCAGTTGGGATATCTAAGTTAAACAAATCATCATGTCTATATTTTACAATGTCAAGTGCACCAGTTAGAGCAGCAGTAACCATTGCTCTGCTATACTTTATCTTGATTCTTTTTCCAACTCCATATGGTCCACTTGACCATCCAGTATTTACTAAATATACTACAGTATTATGTTGATTGATTTTTTCTCCGAGTAATTTGGCGTAAACAGATGCAGGCCTAGGCATGAATGGTGCTCCAAAACACTCTGAAAAGACAGATTTTGGCTCTTTAATTCCACGTTCGGTTCCAGCCAATTTACTGGTATAACCAGACATGAAGTGATACATTGCTCCTTCTTTAGTTAGTCTAGAAACAGGTGGTAAGACCCCTAATGCATCAGCTGTAAGGAAGACAATTACTTTTGGATGACCACCAACGCTGGGAATAACAGCACCAGGAATAAAGTCAAGAGGATAGGCAACACGGGTGTTTTCAGTTAAACTATTATCATCATAATCGGGTTTGTTATCATTTAATACAACATTTTCTAACACAGCCCCAGGTTTAATGGCATTCCAGATTTCGGGTTCTGCCTCTTGACTAAGGTTTATACATTTTGCATAACAACCACCTTCAAAATTAAATGTTCCATTTTCAGACCATCCATGTTCATCATCGCCAATCAGGTTTCTATTTGGATCAGCAGACAGGGTAGTTTTTCCAGTACCAGACAATCCAAAGAATAAAGCAGTGTCTCCATTTTTTCCAATATTTGCAGAACAATGCATTGGGAATATACCTTTCTCAGGTAAAAGAAAGTTCATAACACCAAACATAGATTTTTTCATTTCTCCAGCATATTGTGTTCCTCCAATCAAAACAATTTTTCTAGTCAAATCAATTAGAATAAAAACATTAGAGGCAGTGCCATCTTCTACAGGAATTGCTTCAAAATCATTGATACACATAATTGTAAATTCAGGTTTATGATTTTCAAGTTCTTCATTTGAAGGGCGGATAAACAGATTTCTTGCAAAGAGGCTTTGCCATATATGATCATTAATTACTCTTATTGGTAAACGATTTTCCTTATCAGCACCAACAAATCCATCAAATACAAAAAGCTCCTTATCATTAACAAAATGCTTCATTTTTTCAAGGAGTCTCTCAAACTTTCCTGATGGGAACTGATGGTTAACTTTGCCCCAATCAATTGTGTTGTGGGTTTTATCATCATATACGATAAATCGGTCATCTGGAGAACGCCCTGTGTATTTTCCAGTGTTTACAGATAAAGAACCAGTAGAGTTTACAACTCCTTCCTTTCGCTCAACTGCAATTTTGACCATCTCATCTACACTTAGATTACGATGAACTTTTGAGGGATGTATTCCAAAATCAGTTATTTGTGAGATAAATTTCTCAGTTGCACCATTTCCAACTACTTGCGTCAAACAAAGTTACCTCCAATAAACTTAATCTTGCTTTCAATCATAAGATATTACCACCGGTCTTGGCTAACATTATTATATTTTTCCCAAGTTTTAAATACAGACAATCCATATTATTAGCAAATTACAGTACTGTCATTTTACCGTGACTGATTTGGCAAGATTTTTGGGATAATCAGGATCAATTCCTCTCTCCAAAGCAAGATAATATGCAATGAGTTGTAATGGAATTATTTCAATTAGAGGATAAAGATCAGTACGAATTGTAGGAATTTCAATCCAATAATCATAGTTAGCATCAGGCTTGTTAGAGATTCCAATGACTTTAGCATTACGCGATTTAATTTCGTGTATACTAGATGCATTATCTACATAAGAGTCATCATCCGGATTGATAACAATAACATATGTTGACGAGTCCATCAATGCGAGTGGCCCATGCTTGAGTTCTCCTCCAGCTATTCCCTCTGCATGAATGTATGTTATTTCCTTAATTTTTAGGGCACCTTCCTTTGCAATTGGATAGTGTATACCTCTACCAATAACAAAAATATTTTGAATATGTTTGATGGATTTTGCCAATTCTCGAATTTTGGATGTGTTTGATAACATCTTTTCATAGGCATCAGAAACAGTATTGAAATTAATACCCAGGCAATCATCGCATAATTTATCTGCGATTTTATACAAAATTGCCATTTGTGAAGTGAAGCTCTTTGTTGCAGCCACGCCAATTTCTGGACCACAGTTTAGTCCAATTGAGTATAAAGATTCTCGTGCAAGGGATGAGTTTTTTGAATTTATCATGGACAAAATCTTTGCGTTTTTCGTTTTTCCTATGGCAACTGATTCAAGTATATCAGCACTTTCTCCACTTTGAGATATTGCAAAAAGAGTGGAATTTGGGATAATATATTGAGAAGAATATTTCATCTCACTTGCCATGACGTGTTCTACTTTCTTTCCTGCAAACCGTGAGAAAAGATATTTTGCAATAACTGCTATGTGATAGCTTGTTCCACTTCCTGTAACATAAACATAATCTGAATCTCGAATAAATTCCACAATTTTTTCAAGATTATTTTTTTCTTCTCCTGCTACAAGAATAGTCTTAGGCTGTTCAAAAATTTCTTTTATTGTAAAATGTTCATATAACCCTTTAGACACATTTTGATAACTTTTAGGTATTGTTTTGATAGAAGATTGTGCAACATTTCCTTCAAAATCATAAATTCTGTATTTGTTTTTATTAATTATCACAAATTGTTTGTCCTCGATATATGATACAGATGAAATATTTTCTGGCAGTCCAACAACATCACTTGTCAGCAATAAATCATTTCTACCAATACCAAGTACTAGAGGTTCATGGTTTCTAACTCCTACCATTTGACCATCCTTAAAAAGTGCTACAAATGCATAATGACCCTTCAATTTTTGTACTGTATCCATAATTGCTTTTTTAACATCATGCGATTTTTCAAAGTATATTTGTAGAAGATTTGGGATCACTTCAGTATCAGTTGAACTTTTGAAAACGACGTTATGGTTTTTTTCTAAATCTTTTCTTAATTCAACATAGTTTTCAATTATTCCATTATGAACAACTCCAATAGAACCCGTATTACATGTGTGAGGATGTGCATTTTCTGTAGTAACTCCTCCATGAGTGGCCCACCTAGTATGACCAATACCTACATTACCAGTTAATTTATCCATGTGTATGCTATCATTAACAACTTTTACTTTTCCTACTCCTTTCTTAACTAGAATCTCAGAATCATTATTTACAGCAACACCTACGCTATCATATCCACGATATTCCATTTTTTGTAAAGAGTCTACAATTGCAGAAGCAACATCATAATCACCAGATAAGCCTAAAATTGAGCACATTTTTTCATATCCTTAATTCATAAAATTGATAGTTAATAACAATTGTGAACGAATTGTAACATAGCATAATTATCTATCATTTTTAACCAAATCTTTTATTTTAGTATTTCCAATTTTGGAAATACTAATTGGTTGGATGAGATGGTTTTAGGCATGAACAACAGTAAAATACCATAATGAAATACAAATTAGAAATTTTTAGTACATAAACAAATCAATATTTAACAACTTTTTTTTAAAAATGATAATCCAATGTAGAAATAAGGTTTTCCATTATTAGTTAGAAGTTTATTTCAAACTCCCACTAGATAAATCAAGTAAAGTAAGAATTTCAACTAAAAAAGACCATATTTTTTTTACTTTGTACAAACTATTACCAGTAACTTAAATATCAAAATATATTCAGATGCAACAAGTCAATTGCCAAAATATTTCAAATATTCAGAAAAAATTGGAACAACATTAATGAATTTCTCTTATTGATAATTTTCAAATCCTTTAATTAATCTCGAATAGATACCTCTCGTTTTTTCAAAACAATGGTTTGTTCCATTTTTTGTTTCTTTTAAGAAAAAATCATTTGTGATCATATTTTACAACTACATTTTTTTCACAGTTCCAACGCAAAATTTGCTTCCACAGTTACATTCAAAGACTTGAAAGGGATTCATGAAAGGTAAATAATTCCAAGTAATTTCTTCGTCTTTTTCAATATTTTTAGCTGCAACAATCATTGTAGGATCATCTGAAGGATAATCCATAGTGTTTGGTTCACAACTATGGTTCATTAATCGCGTATCATCAGTGTCCATGTAATAATAGTCACCAATTTGGTAACAATGATCAATCCAATCTGTTTGTTCTTCTTTTGACAGTGTTTCTAATACGGATGTGTGTATCTTAGTAATTGTGTCATCTGTTGGTTTCCAAATCAATTCATCTTTGTAAATTAATTCTTTGGCAAAAAGACCATATTGGTTAATCTTAGAATTTCTTTTTTTTTCTATTTTTTTGTTAAGCATATAGTGATATAATTTTTAGATTTTATCTTAGATATACTTTTGTCAAGTTTTTCTGTGTGGAAAAATAAATTCTGTCAGAGTGTCTTTTTGTGCTTATACAAGGAATAAAGAATTAACAAATATGCAGAATACCAACATAGGTTTACTGGATCCCCTAAGGTATATTCTCCGATCACCTCTAGATAATAATACCATACATCTCCAATTACATTTAGAATAATTCCTAGTACCAGAACTAACCATGCAGTTCCAATTAGACCGCCTTTGAAAATTTTGGCAGTGTTAATTGCAAGCCCCAAAGTAAATGATGCAGCAATAACGAAAAGGATTCCATAATAGAAGTCAAAGCTGCCAAAATCAGAAATTGTCAAATAGGCATATGTAATTGTAGATATAAAGGGCGTTCCAATGATAATCCCATAACCACTTTTTGAGATTTTAGGAGAGAAGAATTTGATATTAATTATCAAGTAAAGAATCAGCATTGGATAAAAAACGAAAAAGAAAACATCAGCAACTGAAGGGTATGGGTCTAAATCTAATATTTGCTCGTACACAAAATAGGTAAATTCTGCCAAAAACATCAGAACAAATGCAATTCCCAGCATGACATATGCTCTTGAATATACCAAAGTTCCAGAGTATTGCTTTGCTGTAATAAAACCAAAAACAGATACAAATAATGGAATTAACATTGAAAATGCGTAGATGTATGCATCTGATTCCTCAGAATAATTAACCAAGATGTGAAACCCAATTACTATACTAGCAATAACTCCAATTACTTTGATGTTTATAGGACTTGATAATTTTTCAGGGACGACGTCTGCACTCATAAAAATATCAACAATTCTTTTTTCTTAAATATTTCCAATTCCATCAGAGGATAATATTGTATGGGTAATAATTTTTGTAATAACTAATTGATATTGTAAATAATTCAAGCAATGATGTTAAAAAAAATTGGACATTTGCAGAATTTAGCTACGTAATGAGAAATTAGTATGCACTGCAAATTATCTATTTGAGAATGGGTCAGAGTAATCAATACAAAGTACCATTATAAAAATGAAAAATTACTTATCTTTTGGTTTCTTCGAGTCTGGATTTACATAGTTTTCATATATATAATACCAAGGATCCATGTTTATTTTATCTAAATTATCTTTAATTTCATTTGAGTGTAATGATAAATTAAATGGTTCATTGCTGATATTATTTTTCACATTACCTTGTTTTTTTATTGGATTTGACATTACAAATTTATTTCCTATATACCTCATAAACAGGATACAAATGTTTGAATCCAATTGAGAATCCTTTTACTTCTTTGAATTTGTAATCATCAAAGTGTTTTACCATGGAATGCAGATCACCACCAACTACTACTCCATTTGGTTGAGCTGCATGATTTATTTTTGAGCACATGTTAATGGGAGGTCCAATCATGTCAATCAAGTCAGAATTGTTTGATTTCATCAAAACTACAGAGCCATAATCTGCACTAATACGATAATTTATACAAGGTAGATTATTTTGGTTTAGGATTTTACAAATATCATCATGGTGTTCAGCCATTGCAAGACAAGATTCCAAACATGCCATAAATCCAAATTTCCTATTGGATTTTGATGACTCTGGAAAATAATACACAAGACAATCGCCTACATTTTTTATAACAACCCCTCCAAATCTGTTCAGTATTTTTGACAAAGAATTTAAGAGTCTCATAATATGCTTGGATCTTTTTATTTCCTAGAGTTGCTGCAATCTTTGTAGAGTTTACCATATCTACAATTCCAATGCAGTAATTTTCAGTATTACCAGAAAAAGCAACCATGTAATCCTCAGGCTTCATGTTTAAACTAAGATTCACATTCATATCATCATGTTTCCTGTTCATCAATGTGGTATTATGTTCATAATATTAGATAACTGTTTCCCATTTTTGGAAATAATAAACATAAATTATTGACAGAGCATGCAATCGTAGGATCAAAATAGATTAATTCTAGATTCCTTTACAAGTCGATCTCCTAACTCATTCTAAAAGAGGGTCTTTATGCTAAAATAATTTAAATAAATTCTTAAAAAACATGGTAATCGAAATTTTGTATTTTTTCTGTATATTTCAATAATTCTAATATGTGAATACCTACTAAACGCTTCTTTGATTATTCATTTCTCCCAAGTTTATTTCTCAAAAAATAAATTCCAGATATAACT
>JAOTTW010000113.1 GCA_029864235.1 Candidatus Nitrosopumilus sp. | reverse complement strand
TTCCAGAAATTAGATTTGTTGGAGTTGTAAACAACATGGGCAACCTTGTCGTGGGAGATTATAAGAAAGGAATTGTGCCGATTGCAGAGATTGACCAGTACAAAATGTGTATGGAGCACGCACTAGAACTGTTCATGAAAAAAGATCTTGACGGTACCTTGGGACCGCTAGAGTATGCAGCGTCAAAAAGAAAGAATGTAAAGATAATCACCATTCCAGTCAGAGATTATCTCGTATTGATATCTGCCGAGCCTCATGCGAAGATTGAACTAATCATCGAAGAGATACTGGAGGCATTAAGTGACATGCAGCAAGACAGGAAAATCAAACTAGACTAACATGTCAATTGATTTTAAGATCATCCTCAAAGGAAAAAAGCCATCTAAATAATTCAAAATATCCTCAATCTTTGATGATTACATTAGTCCCTTAACTTTGGAAAGACTTGAGCCAATCAGAAAAATGAAAATCTTTGTACTATTGAATTGATTTAAGCTTCTAACGATTTGAATCTGAATATTTTCAGCTAATGTTGGATTAGCTAATTTTTAGAGTTATTCTAATTACTTATCTTTTAGTTACAATCCTTGCAGTTTGGATCTCTACAGACAGGATTACTATCTCCATCTCTCGTGGGATACTTTGTATCTCTCCTTCTATATGTTCTAGTCAAGTTCTTCAGGGGGTTCTTTTCTACGTAATGTAAACAAATTTTTTGCAAGTTTGATTTTATCTAGATTAGTATTTTTTTGTGATTTTTGCTTTTCATTAAAAGTGGATAGTACTTCTTCAGTCAACTTGTCAAAGTGTGATGCAAAATACATGGCGTTAGAATATACCATAATATGATTACGTTAAACTAATACAAGAGTAGGTCATGTAAACTCTAAACATTTGTTTGGTTTTTCTACAAAAACAGCTAGAAAAACAAAGAGTTTAGAATTCTCTATCATGTAAATACAGACAGTGATCAAAACCAGTAATTGTTATTGAAAATACCATGGAATATCATTTTTTGACGCAATTTCGTCTAGTTTTGCAGTTTTTTCATCCATCACACTACGGTGTTTTTTGACATCTTTCTTGTCTGATTTTGTTTCAAAAAACCCCCATGCAATGTCAAGATCTCTACATGTACTGTGGCCTCAGAATATATAGTATCTTTTGTGAACTCCCACAAGATTGATCTTATTGTAATGGCAAATCATCTAAAATTAACCCTGAAAAAATATACCATGATAGCACTGTCAATTACATTTATTCACATCTAAAATTAACCCTGAAAAAATATACCATGATAGCACTGTCAATTACATTTATTCACATCTAAAATGTCCAATGTTGACTATCTAATGAACAACTACGATTCACTCTGATTCATCATCCTGTCTAGAACTAACCTTGCACTTGATTATGTCTAGAAATTACTTTTTAATTACTAAAGAAAATTATTCTAACCTCTCATGAACTACAGGAATTAAGATATAGTATGGGTTTAAGGAATTCACCGCACCATTCTACAAATGATGCAAACAGGAGATCTTAAAATATTTGAATATGCTGCAATCTCACCTGACAACACTGCAAGAATAAATTTGGAAAAATTATCTAAAATATTAGATGCAAAACAAAAAGAAATAATGAGTACCAGTCAAACACTTGATACGTCATTTTCAGATTATCTTGAAAATTTAGAACAGTATTGGTTTCTATGTCACAACACATTCAAATCTTTTACATCCCATCTATGGTTAGTCAAATTTTATGCAAGCTTAGACACATTGAAGTTTAGATGTTATATTTTCATGTGTGATATTTTTGTTTGTTAATGCATCACGATACTTTTGTAACATTGAATTATCCATGCCAGCTTTGAAAAATAGAAACTCCAATTCCAGTCTCTTCAATCTATTCATTTCTGCCAATTCTTCTTCGATTTTTCTTGTCATGATATATTTCTGCATAATGACACTTAAAGATGAATGCTTTATTGGCTGATTGTTGGTTTTCTAGAATGTGGGGAATGCAAGATTTAGATTCTCTTTATGTATGATGAACTGCCTATTACATCATGACAAAAGAAGAAAGGGAAGAAATTTTTGAGGATATTATTTCAGGCCTCAGAAAAAAATTCATTCATTCAGAGAAAGAATCATTGGATGCAAAGTCTGATAAAGTATAAACTCACCAAAAAACATCAGAGATTGTCTTTAGATTAGGATTTAAATTAAATTTGAGGTCTTTAATGAAATTAATGCAGTAAATATGTAGGAT
>JAOTTW010000008.1 GCA_029864235.1 Candidatus Nitrosopumilus sp. | reverse complement strand
AATGCAAAAGAGTTGTTTAAAATTTCCTAAGTTTTCTGCATACTAGTTCATGATTTTGATTTTTGCTTAATTTGAATTTCTTTCCAACATATTCACAAGAATTTTTTTATGTGTGTAGATAGTTTGCACATACGTATTTGCTCACATGTGTTTTGAATTAAATAATTGATAAAATAACCCAGTTTGTGGATTTTGATGTAGTTATTGCTGGGGGTAGTGTAGCAGGTTTGATTTGTGCTAGAGAGATTGCAAGAAACAAAAACAGAGTTTTAGTTATTGAAGAGGATTATGAGATTGGAACTCCTGAACATTGTGGAGGTCTTGTAAGTACAAGAGGTTTAGAAGAATTAGGGGTAATTCCATTTCGAAAGACTTTGGAGCATTTGATAGAGTCTGCAGAAATTTTTGCACCAAATGGCAACAGTTTTTCAATAAATTCAAAAAAACAAAAGGTTGTAGAGATCAGCAGAAGAGAGTTAGATAAACAGATTGCACATCAAGCACAAAAAAATGGTGCAACAATCAAAGTAAAAACAAGTTTTCAAGAACTAACAGATAAAGGAATAAAGACAAACGAAGGAGAAATTAAATGTAAAATTTTTGTTGATGCACGAGGAGTATCATCTATAATTCATAAAGATAGAACAGGCATTCTGCCTTCAGCTCAATATGAAATCTATGCAGACTGGATAAAAAAGGGCAAAGTAAAAGTATTTTTTGATAAAAAGAAATATCCAGGATTCTTTGCATGGATTATTCCATCAGAAGAGGGTAAAGGGAAAGTAGGGGTCGCAGGTAAGGGCATTAATGCTGCAGAAACAATAGAAAAATTTCTTGGTGAAAGAAAAAATTATTCCATCATAAGAAAAATTTTTGCACCGATATGGATTAAAGGTCCAATCAAGAAATTTGTTGATGGTAAAATGGTAATAGTAGGTGATGCAGCTGGTCAAGCAAAGCCCACCACAGCTGGTGGAATTTTCTCAAGTGGAATGGGAGGGTTGTTTGCAGGTCAAGCAATTTCAAAATTTCTAAAATCAAACAACACATCAGATTTGGATGAATATCAAAAAAAATGGACTGCCAAGTTTGGTAAAGAGTTTGAAACTCAGTCTTTTGCAAGAAAAATTTTAGAACGATTAGATAATGATACAATAAACAAATTATTTGAATCCATTACGCCAGAAATTGTAAAAGAGATTTCAGAAAAAGATGATTTTGATTTTCATACTAGATCCATTGTCAAATTACTTGGAATGAAAACATCAGCAAAGACAGCAGGAGTGTTGATCAGCGGGGAACTCAAAAAACTTTTGAGTTAGGTCGTGCATAAATTCTAAGCAAGATATAAATGATGTTTGCAGGATTTTGTGGTATGTCATCTACAATTTCATTACCAACGTGTAGTTGCTGTAAAAGACACATTATGCCTAATGATAAGTGTGTTAAATTCAATTGTCCAAATTGTGGTGCTGAACTAATTTGGAGATGTGAGAGTTGCAGAGAAGCAGCAAGAACATATACTTGCAGTTCATGTAACTTTCAAGGACCTTAGAAAATGGCTCAATTATTATTAGTTACAAAAATTCTTCCAGTGGGAACCGAAGTTGATTTAGATAAATTAGCAGAAACCATTCAGAGTAAATTGATCGAAGGAATTTCTATGAAGAGACATGCAAAAGAACCATTGGCGTTTGGATTAGAATTTCTAAAGGCAGAATTCATTCTAGATGATAAAGAAGGACAAATGGATTCATTAGAAAATGCCGTAAGATCTGTTGAGGGCGTAAGTGAATTTGAAGTTCTCAATATGAGTAGAATGTCAGTGGACATGAAATAGGTGATTTTTTGGCACGCAAAGAAGAACCTTTGCAGATGAGAATTGGAGAAGCAAAACAAAGAGATATCGGAAAGAAGCGAGCTAGAATCGGTCCTGAAGCCATGGATTCTCTCAAAGTCGCTCCAGGTGACATCATTGAAGTTATGGGTTCCAGATCAAGTTGTGCCGTAGTTTGGCCTGCTGATGAAGATGAAAAATTTCCAGATATTATAAGAATTGATGGGCAAACAAGAAAAAATGTAGGTGGTTCACTAAATGACATTGTAAAGATTAGAAAAGCAACATCAAAGATTGCAAGGTCCGTTTCATTAGTTCCGGTAAATGATTCTGTTACAGTTGATAAGGAATTCACAGATTTTGTAAAAAATAGATTGAAAGGATTGCCAATTATACATGGTGATGAGATTTCAGTAATGATTTTAGGAAATTCTATGGATTTTAGAATTACAAAAACAACTCCAAAACATGTAGTTAAGATTGATCGCTCTACAAATCTCACAATATCAACAGACACTGAAGTAGACAAAAAAGTCAGAGTGACTTATGAGGAAGTTGGTGGTTTAAGGCAAGAAGTCAAAGCAATGAGAGAAATTGTTGAGCTTCCTTTGAAACATCCTGAACTTTTTACAAGATTAGGAATAGAACCACATAGTGGAATTTTGCTTTATGGTCCACCGGGATGTGGTAAAACACTCATTGCAAAAGTTCTTGCAAGCGAATCAGAGGCTAACATGTTTTCAATTAATGGTCCGGAGATTATGAACAAGTATTATGGTGAAACAGAAGCTAAACTACGAGATATTTTCAAAGAGGCAAAGGATAATTCTCCAAGCATAATTTTCATTGATGAGATAGATGCAATTGCTCCAAAAAGAGAGGAGGCTTATGGAGATGTAGAAAAAAGGGTTGTTGCTCAGATGCTAGCTTTAATGGATGGTCTAACTGATAGAGGAAATGTTATTGTTCTAGGTGCAACCAACAGACCAGAAAGTGTTGATCCAGCACTAAGAAGACCAGGAAGATTTGATAGAGAGTTTGAGATTTCAGTTCCAAACCAAGACGGAAGACTAGAGATTTTACAAATTCATACTAGAGGTATGCCTATTGCAGATGATGTAGATCTCAAAGACTTGTCTTCAGAATTACATGGATACACAGGAGCAGACATTAAATCACTTTGTAGAGAAGCTGCCATGAAATCAATTAGACGTTATCTTCCAGAAATTGATCTTGAGAATGAAAAAATACCATCAGAAATATTGCAATCAATGGAGATAAAATTAATCGATTTTTACGATGCAATGCAAGAAGTAGTACCCACCGCAATGAGAGAATTTTATGTTGAAAGACCAAAAGTTTGGTGGAAAGATGTCGGAGGATTAGACGGTATAAAGAGTATACTTACTGATAATCTGATTCTTGCAATGAAAGAGCCAACGAAGTTTACAAAAATGGGTATTAGACCTCCAAAAGGGGCATTAATTTATGGTCCACCAGGATGTGGTAAAACACTTATCGCACGAGCCCTAGCTACAGAAACAGGGGCCAACATGATTTTGGTTAGAGGTCCAGAAATTCTTTCAAAATGGATAGGAGAATCTGAAAAGGCAGTAAGAGAAATTTTCAGAAAGGCAAAAGCATCAGCACCATGTGTTGTAATTTTTGATGAGATGGATTCACTTGCAAGATACAAGTCTGGAGAGGGAGGTCCAAGTGAAACAATTCTAAGTCAATTATTAACAGAGATTGAAGAAGGAATGTCATCTCGGGTAGTAGTGCTAGGAATTACAAATAGACCAGATGTTTTAGATAGTTCGTTATTAAGAACAGGAAGGTTAGATTTAGTGTTGTATGTTCCACCCCCTGATGAAAAAGGAAGATTAGAGATTATCAAAATATTAACAAAGAAAATGCCGTTGTCAAGTGATGTGAAATTACAAGAAATTGCAGTTGCAACACAAAATTACACTGGGGCAGATTTAGCAGCACTTTGCAGAGAAGCTGCAGTACATGCAATGAAAGGTAATTCCTCAAAGATCACCAATTCTGACTTTGCAAACAGTTTGAAGCAGATAAAACCATCAATTACTAAAGAGGTAGACCAATGGTACAATACAATAAAAGAAAGTATATCTAACGTAATACCTAAAACAGAGGATAAATCATTTTACGGATAGAAATGGCAATTCCACTAAAAAATATTGTATTGGATAAGATAACAGAGTCAGGATCTCTAACAGATTCAGAGTTATTCAAGGTATTGACTAAAGATGGGTATATAATTCCAGAAGACAAGTTTAACAAAATTCTACTTGACTTGGAAATTATGGGATTGATCAAGGTAGCATGGATTACAAAAGACGACAGACGTATAGAAATAGTTTCCATCAAAGAAGAAGTTGATGAAGTGGATCAGCAAAACCAAGAAAGGATGGAAAAAGAATACGAAGCTAGTTTTCCGGGATTTGAAAAATAACTAAAACCTAAAATGAAATGCAGCATCTAATGCAACAGCAACAAAAATTATTGTAAGATACGGAGCAGTAACCTTGTATGCCTTCCACGCAAATTCAGAAGTAGGTGTTTTAGTTAGCTTGTAATGATATGCAAGCATTAAACCACCAGAAACTGCAGCTATTGCAGCATATACAATTCCCATTCCAAATGCATAGAGCACTAGAGAATATGGAAGTAAAATTATTGTATTTACCAAAATATACTTTGAAGTTTTTTGCATTCCAATAACAACTGGTAGCATTGGAACATTTGCTTGAGCATACTCATCTTTAATTTTCATTGCAAGACACCAAAAGTGAGAAGGAGTCCAGACAAAAACCAAAAAGCCTACCAAGAATCCAAGTAAATCCATACTGCCAGTTGCAGCTGCCCATCCAGCCCAAGCTGCAGCACTTCCAGCAATTCCACCAATTACAATATTTGAAGTGTTGAGTCGTTTTAGCCAAACAGTATAGATTATCACATATGAAAAGATTCCCAACGCAATGAAAAATGCAGACACTGCATTTAGTGCAAATAATCCATAGATTACAGAAATGCTACTTACAACCAATCCATAAATCAAAACATGCGATGCTGCCATTCTTCCTGAGGGGATGGGTCTTTTGCTTGTCCGGGTCATTTTTGGATCAATATCCTTATCATAATAGTGATTCAGGGCACTAGAACCAGCAGACGCCAATGCCCCAGCAATTATTATATGTAAATATGCCCAATAATCTAAAACAGGGGCTCCTTCAACTAATTTACTGGCTGCATACATTGATGTTACAGCAGTAATTACCAAAAGTACAACAATTCTTGGTTTGGATATCTCCATTATTTCCTTAAAACCCAATCTACTCTATCCTGTCCTAAAGCCATTTAATTTCTTTGATGATCTATATAATTTCAAAAGGAATAAGTATCTCAGTCTTACCAGCTAGCATGAATGAGTAATTGGGACCTCATGATGCCAGGCATGGGATTAACATCAATAGGTTTAGCAGGTGTTACGCTTTCCTATTCAGGAATAGCGCACACATTCATAGATGGAATGCATGCACTGACAGGACTTACGATGTTTATTGGATTAATCTTTCTTTCTGCAGGAATTTTAGATGGAGGAATTTCAACTAGTAACAGAGCAAAGGCCACAGCTTTGGTGGTAATCTCGATTGCGTTAGGATTTGGCGCTTTTGCATTTACTATGAACACATCAAGCTATACTGTTACAATAGCAGGAATTTTGATGGCAATTGCGTTTCCTTCAATTATTATGGCTTATCTTGCAATGAAAAAACCCGAATATGCAAAACCTGTAGGTGCAATATTTGGAATGGCAGCAGGAGCTGGAATAATAGCTTGGATAGCATTCGGATTTATCACTCCAGACACATACATGATAGATGAATCAGCTGTACAAATTGAACAGCCATCTGATACAGATATGGCACCATCAAGTCCAATATTTGCAATTACAATTTTAGAAGGATCTGCAGAGCAAGGAATGCCAGACTATGATCCAGACGTAGCAAAAGTTCCCAAAGGATACATTGTTGAATGGACAAACGTTGATTCTGTTGTACATACTGTAACTAGTTCACTTGACTTTGGAGATACATTTGATTCAAGTTTAATTGAAGCAGGAGAAAAATTTTCACTAAATACAGAACAATTAGCAATTGGAGAATATGAATACCTGTGTGTTGTTCATCCTTGGATGATTTCTACTTTAATTATTGAAGAACCAAAAGAAGACATCATAGTATCGATGCCAGAAGGTTCAGGAATTCAACAGATAGGGCAAGTCTATTATGATCCAGAAGTAATTCAAATTGCAGTTGGAACTAAAGTAATTTGGGAAAATAATGACAATACGATTCACACTGTCACGTCTGGCAATCCCAATGAAGGTCCAGATGGATTATTCGATTCAGGTTTAATTTCTGTAGGGGATTCATTTGAATATACATTTACTATTCCTGGAAAAGAAGACTATTATTGTATAGTTCATCCATGGATGATAGGTTCTGTTGACGTAGAATAAATTTGAAAAAGATAACATTATCAAAATCCCAAAAAAAAACTCTGTTAATGCATGCTGAAAATGAAAAGCCAAATGAAGCATGTGCAATATTGTTTGGGACAGTTAAAGATGAAAACAATATTGTAAAAGAAGTATTCTTGACAAAAAATATTGAAGAATCTCCAGTAAACTTCACCATATCAAATGAGCAATTAATTGAATCCTACAAGTTAGCGGAGGAAAAAAAGTTGGATGTTGTAGGAATTTTTCATTCACATCCAAATTCAATTGCATTTCCATCAAGCATTGATAAAAAATTCATGCATTCCAATCCAGTAGTTTGGGTAATTTATTCAGGGATTTTTAGTGAATTCAAATCATATGTGTTTGAAACAGATATTATAGAAATTCCTATTGAATTTCTATAGTTTTAATCGAAAAGTTGCAGTCTTACCATCAACAATTTTAAGAATAGACTTGTCTGGTGAAATAATTTTACCAACCACATTGACTGGTGATGCAGGGGTAATTTCACCTTTTTTCCCGATAGGAGTAGGACCAAAAAACAAACATATCGCTTTTCCTTTTGGCCAATAAGCCACATCATTAAGGTTAACAAGCGATTTTGCATTCTCTTCAGACATTTTAATTGGCGATTCATTTGTGTAAATTTCCTCACCCCATACGTTGAGAGTAAGAGAAAAAGGCAATTTATCAACAAATTGTTTTACTGTTTTTGGAGAAGTGTTATTATCTAATTCCAAGATGATATTTGAAGAGGGTGGAATTTCTACATCAATTACATGATTCATGCATGTAGATGATCTTTGAATTAAATATCCCTTTTCTTGATTATAGTTATGGAAATTCACGTATACGATACCTATGTCAAAGCAGCAGACGGTCATACCATGCACTTTGATGTAATTACTGGTGAAAAAGACCATGATAAAGCCATCACATATGGTAAAGAGTGGTTAAAGTCGATTGGTGAGGAAAATTCAGTAATAACAACAAATGAATGTCAATTCTGTCACTCCCAAGGTGCGCCAGAGCCTGTTGAACAGGCAATTAAGGAAAAAGGCTACTTCATCCAAAAAATGGAAGGCTGTCCTTAAACATTTTTTCCTTTTTTAATAATGTGTTAGATTTTTTTATGAGCATGTTTTTTTTAGGATATGGTTGAACACAAGTATTCAAAATGGACAGTAGAGGGAGATAAAAAAACAAAATGGATTTGTGGATGTTTTCAAACAGCAGACGATTATTTCAAATTTTGTGAAAGTCATAAGGATGTTTTAAAAAAAGCCATTCAAGCTCAAATTGATGAATTAGATTTAAAGCTAGTAATTGAAGAGCAAAATTAGATTGCAATTATTGCTACAAATGCAGATACAAAGACAATTGCAATTGTGTTTAGTAATTTGATTACGGTGTTTAATGCAGGGCCAGCAGTGTCTTTGTAAGGATCTCCAATGATATCTCCAACAACTGCGACTTTATGTTCTTCTGAGCCCTTTTGTCCCTTCATTTCAACTAGTTTTTTTGCATTATCCCATGCACCACCAGTGTTTGCCAAGTGATATGCCAAAAAGATTCCAGTTACAACTGAACCCATAAGCAATCCAGCTACTGCAGTTGGACCTAAGAGGATTCCAAGAATAATTGGAGATACAATTGCAATTATGGCAGGTTTCCAAAGTTCTTTAATTGATGCAACAGTTGCAATGTCAACACATTTTGCATAGTCAGGTTTTGATTTGCCTGTAAGAATTCCAGCATCTGCTTTGAATTGCCTTCGGACTTCATCTACCATCTTTCCTGCAGCTCTAGACACACCATTAATTAATTGACCAGTAATGAAAAATGGAATTAATCCACCAACAAGCAATCCAACTACTACTGCAGGATTTGTCAAGCTATAATCTAGTTCTAAAATTCCTTCAAAGACGTGTTCTGCCTCAAACTGAAATGCTTGAATCATTGCCAATGCAGCCAATGCAGCACTTGCTATGGCAAATCCTTTAGTAACTGCTTTTGTGGTATTTCCAACTGCGTCTATTTCATCTGTGACTTTACGATTTTCTTCACCCATTCCAGTCATCTCTACAATGCCTCCAGCATTGTCTGCAATTGGACCAAATGCATCAATACTGAGAACAATTCCTGCAAGACTGAGCATCGCCATTGCAGTCAATGAGGTTCCAAAGATTCCATACAAAACTGGGTCTGCTCCTTCTGGTGCTGCAGTAGAAGATATGCTAAATGATATAATTATTGCAACTACTAGTGCAATCATAAACGGACCAGTTGATTGTAATCCTTTGATAATCCCCATAAGGACTAGTGATGCATATCCCCATTTTGCAGAATCTGCAATTTCCTTAACCGGTCCAAATTTATAATTTGTATATCTGTCTGTAATTTTTTGGATTACTGGAACAAGAATCACTCCTATTACAGTTGTTCCAAACAAAGCATAGGATGCAGATGAATTAACGAATTGTGTCGTAAACAGAAAATTTAGTCCAATTGCAATTGCTGCTGAAACATAAAATGAACGATTAAGGGGTTTCATAACATCTGTGATATTCTTAGAGCCTACAATAACAACGCCGATGATGGATGCAATCATTCCTGATGCACCAATTAAAATTGGATAGAGAAATAGATCAGGAGCACCAATCAGTGCTGCAATTAACAATGCTGCAAGAATAGTTACAATGTAAGATTCATAAACATCTGAACCCATTCCTGCTGCATCGCCAACATTGTCACCCACATTGTCTGCAATTGTAGCTGGATTTCTTGGATCATCTTCAGGAATGTTTGCTTCAACTTTTCCTACCAAGTCTGCACCCATATCTGCAGCCTTTGTAAAGATACCACCACCAATTCTTATGAATAGTGCAATAAGACTAGCCCCTATACCAACACCTGCAATTGTAATTGGGTCTGGAAAAATCAAGTACAATCCAGTTATTGCAAGCAGTGCCATTGCTGGAACTGCTAGACCTACTGTAGCTCCACCTCTAAAAGCCATGGCAAATGTCTTTCCAAGACCACTACTGCTTAGATTTGCAGCCCTAACTGCGGCTTTTACTGTAATTTTTAATGAGATCAACCCTGCAACAGCAGACAGCGTTGCACCTACTGCAAATGCAATTCCATTTGAAGGTTGAAGAAATGCGCCAATAATAACTGCTAATGCTATTGCAACTGGAATGATAATTTTCATTTCTCTTTTTAGAAATGCCGAAGCCCCAATTTTTACAGCATTTGAGATTTCCATCATTTCTTTTGTTCCAGTAGGTTGTTTTGTAATCCAAGCTACCAGACCTACTGCAACCAGAAATGAAGCAATGCCCGCTCCAAAGGGCAATAATTCCTGGATTTCCATATTAATACTCAGTTTGCCAAATTCTTGTAAATATAAATCAAATAGCAGAAATTTTATTTCTTTTTCTATATGGTAGAAATGTTTTACCTCGAAGTCCCTGTCTTACCAGCTTGTTGAATCTTTTTCCATGGGCAAGATATGGAAATCTAATATGGATCAATTCATGCACTATGGTGTTTTCAAGAACATGTTCATCAGGAATTTTTTTTACATTAATGAAAACAAGATTATGTTGAAGATAAGATACACCATAATACTTGTAAGCAGATGTGCGTCTACCTTCAGTCATTTCTTTTGGGGCATCAAGAACTTCTTTGGTACTTAAAAGAATCTGAGGTTCAGAAATTGAGAAACGATTTGAATACACGCCAATTTTTTCTAAAATTTCTAATCTAAGATCAGGATCAAGTTTCATAATTCTTTGTACATGAATCTGCGTTTATCTTGAAATGTCAACTGTTGTATAAAATTTGGTTGATTTTGATTCTGTAGAAATATGAATTAATAGGGTCAGATTTTTTAGTAGTATAATCACGAGTCATACAGCCACCGTCTCATCATACCCCAATTATTCCATTGAATCAAGTAATCTTTGTGTTTTATTTCTAATTTCAGGAGTTATTTGGATTAAAACCAAACCCTCATTTGGTTGACCATACATCACTACAGAGTTTTCTGGAGCATAAATACAAACTGGAATAACTAAAAGATCTTCTTCTCCGTTTACAATTAGTCTTACAGGAGGTTTTGATAAAAATGCTTGTCTGATTGCATCAATGCTTTGTGGTGTGATCTCAGCTGCAGGATTATCACATGTCAATTCAGTTAAGATGTCAGTATTTTTTGGAGGTTCTCGTTTTACTCTCTTTTCTTGGCTATCAATTATTTGTAGTGAGGGGGTCAAGCCAAAATTTATCATTTTTTCAGTAGTTCTATCACCAACTGTAATTACAAAGGAATTCTTTGATATGTGATTTAGTATGTTTTGTTTTGTTACATCTTTTTCTAGCAACAAAATACCCAAGGGGGTTTTTAGCTGTTCTCTAATAGAATCTGGTAATTTCACAATTATCGAAATTAACCTGAAGTACTTGCCTCAGGAGCAGATTCGGTGTTTTCTTCAGAGGCCATTTCTTGTTGTAATTTTGCTGCTAGAATACTGCATTGAGCAGCAATGTTTTTTGCACTTGTTCTAAAAGCTACTGCGCTTGGAGAATCAGGATTTGAAATCATTATGGGTTTACCTAAATCAGAACCAGACATTATTCCAGAGTTCAATGGAATTTCACCTAAAAATGGAATGTTAAATTGCTCAGAAATTTTCTTTGCACCACCTTTACCAAAGATGTAGTGTTTATCAGTACAATTAGGACATATAAAATGACTCATATTTTCTACAACGCCAATGATTGGGACGTTTAATTTTTCGAACATGCCAATTGCTTTTACTGCAACATTGCTTGCAACATCTTGTGGAGTAGTAACAACTAGAATTCCAGTGATTGGAATTGTTTGGGCAAGTGTTAATGGAATATCACCAGTTCCTGGAGGAAGATCTACAATAAGATAATCCAGGTCTACCCAGTTTGTGTCAACTAAAAACTGTTTTAAAATTCCAGAAATGATTGGTCCTCTGTAAATTGCTGCTTGATGAGCTTGCTCAGCAAAAAAACCAAATGAAACTACCTTAAGTCCATAAGATTCTGCAGGCTGCAATTTATTATCTTCAACTTGCATGAATCCATCTTTCATTCCAAGCATCAACGGAATACTTGGGCCGTAGATATCTGCATCAAGCAAACCCACTTTTGCTCCTGTTTGAGATAATGCTAAAGCTAAATTCAAAGATACGGTAGATTTTCCTACACCACCCTTACCACTTGCAACACCAATAATGTTTTTGACAGTTGCCATTCCGGTATCAGCATCAAGTGAACGTCCTTCCATTACTTTAGCAGTTACATTCATATCAAAATTTTTGAGTCCTTCAATCTCACCTACTACCTTTCTAACATCATCCTCAATCTCTACATTAAATGGACATGCAGGAGTTGTAAGTTCTAAAGTAAATTTCAGATTGCCATCGTTTAGTTCAAGGTCCTTAATCATTCCCATTGAAACAATATCCTTTTTCAAATCAGGATCAATAACAGTGCTAAGTTTTTCAAGGACTTGATCGATTCCAACCATTGGGTCACAAAGTCCTTTTACATTATTTAAACATAGGTCAATCATCTAAAGAAATTACCAATTATCTGAAAAATCAACAAAATCTTTGGTGAATCAAGCAAAAATTACCCAAAGATTCATAAATTGAGATTCAAGAAAAACAGCATAGTTGTTTTCTATATCTACCTTAGTTGATGTTATAAGGATTCCACCAAGCTTGTTTGGAACTACCCTCAAAAAAGCTGCACTAAACATTCTCAAAGAAAAGTATGAAAGTATGATTAACGCAGACTTGGGATATATCATTATGATTTTAGATGCCAAAGTAGATGAGATGGGAAAAATGATTGCCGGAGATGGGGGTACATTTCACAAAGTTGAATTTGAGGCATTGACATTTTATCCAAAGCTGCAAGAGATTGTTCAAGGAGAAATTGTAGATATTACAGACTTTGGAGCATTTGTAAGAATTGGTCCAACTGATGCTTTATTACACTTGTCACAAGTTATGGATGACTATCTAAAGAGCGATGTAAAGTCTGGAATGATTTTAGCTAATCAAAGTGGCAGAACATTAAAAGTTGGTTCAACTCTTCGTGCAAGAATTACAGCAGTATCATTAGGAAAAGCTGCTTCAATGGGAAAGATTGGAATAACATGCAGACAACCATTCCTTGGTGCAGATGAATGGATTGCAGAGGAAATCAAAAAAGCAGAAGGCGGTTCAGAAGGTTCTGCAAAAGAAGCTAAAGTAGAGGCAAGTTAGATGGCTCGAGAAATGGCTTGTAGAAAATGCAAGTTTGTAACAACAGGAAAAGTATGTCCAGTTTGTAAATCATCTGACTTGACGCCTGATTGGACAGGTATTGTTTTGGTAGTTGATCCAACAAACTCTCAAATTTCAAAAACACTTGGAATTACTCAGAAAGGCAAGTATGCAATTAAAGTCACGTAGAAAAAAATTGCTAAATCTTTAAAATTACATTGCCACAACATCATAATGTTGCAATTTAATTCAAAAAAGATGCTTTTACAATTTTTAGAAGAAGATATAGGTAAAGGCGATATAACTAGTTCTCTTTTGCCAAAAAGAAAAATAACTGCAAGAATAATTTCAAGGGAAAATGCCATTGTAGCAGGTGTAAAGTATGTTAAAGAAATTTTTATGCTAAAAGGGTGCATAGTAAAAATTCTAAAAAAAGATGGAAGTAGTGTAAAACCCAATCAAACCATAATCAACATCACAGGAGAGGCTGCAAAAATTTTAACTTGTGAGAGAACTGCACTAAATCTGTTAACTAGAATGAGTGGAATTGCAACACAGACTAACAGTTTAGTAAAAAAAATTCCAGACAAGAAAACCAAATTATATGCTACAAGAAAAACGGCTCCAGGACTTCGAATATTTGACAAGGAAGCCGTAGAAATTGGAGGCGGTAAAAAACATCGAATGAAACTAGATGAAATGGTAATGATTAAAGATAATCACATTGCTGTGAGCGGTTCCCTTTTGTCTTTGATAAAAAATGCAAAGAGAAAATATCAAAAGTTTGAAGTAGAAGTAGAGAATGCTGAAGATGCAATTTTAGCTGCTAAAGAAGGAGCAACAATAATTATGCTTGACAACTTTTCGCCAAATCAGATTAGAAAAACCATTCAAATGCTAAAAAAGCAGAAATTAAGGGACAAAGTAAAGGTTGAAGCATCAGGAGGCATCTCATCAAAAAATATTTCAAAGTATGGAAGTACAGGAGTAGACATTATTTCAGTAGGTAGTATTACAAACTCGGTTAAAGGAATTGACATGAGTTTAGAAATTTAGATTATTTTGATGAGTCCAACTTTGTTAGTAATTCAGCAACAGCATTATTTTTTGGATCAATCTCTTTGATTTTATCACAACATTGTATTGCACGTTTGTTTTGACCAATTTTGTAATGAGCATTAGCTTTTAGAATCAAGACTTCAGTATCATAAGGGCCGATCTCTAGTGCTTTTTCAAAGTATGAAATTACAGTATGATGTTTATTTTTCATATAATAGATCCCACCTACAAAGAACAAAACGTCATGATTTTCAGATACATTTTGTAGATATTCTATACCTCTGTTCAGAGCTTGATCATACTTTTTTTCTTTGACTAGTTTTTGTAGTTCTTTGAACTTTTCAGTGTTTTTTTTTCTTTTGAGGATCTTTTTGTCTTATACGAAACAAATTAACCAAGATGCACACAAAAATATAGTTTAACTAATCGCGAGCATTCTATTTATTGCTAGTCTAGCCTTGTCAGCAATTTCCTTTGGGACAGTAACAATATTCTTTTCATGAACTAGTGCATCAAAGACTTTTTCAAGTGTAATCATTTTCATGTATTGACATTCTGCTTTTTCTGATGCCGGAATAAAGTTCTTGTCGGGGTTTTGTTGTCTCATCTTATATAAAATTCCAGTTTCTGTGGCAACAACAAAATTCTTTGCCTTTGATCTATTTACATGGTTTAGCATTCCTTCAGTAGATAAAATTGAAACTTTTCTATCATTATAAGTGCCATTAGCAACATCATAAATCATTGGTGTTGTACAACTACATTCAGGATGAATTACAAATTCAGCATCATGCATAGAATCTAATTTTTTTGTAACATCCTGAGGAGTAATACCAGCATGGACATGACATTCACCAGCCCAAATGTGCATGTTTTTTCTTCCTGTCATCTTTGCAACATAAGAGCCCAAGAACATATCAGGCAAGAATAATATTTCTTTGTCTTTAGGGATTGCCTTTACTACATTAACTGCATTTGAGGAAGTGCAGCAATAATCCAATTCAGATTTTATTTCTGCAGTTGTATTTACATAACCTACTGCAATTGCACCAGGGTGTTGTTTCTTCCAATTTCTCAACTCGTCAACAGTAATAGAATCAGATAAGGAGCAACCTGCATCTAAATCTGGAATTAGAACTCTTTTTTCAGGGCTGATAATTGCTGCAGTTTCTGCCATAAAGTGAACACCACAAAAAAGGATTGTTTTTTGATCTACTTTTGCGGCTTGCCTTGACAAACCCAAAGAGTCACCAGTAAAGTCTGCCACATCTTGAACATCAGGAATCTGATAATTATGGGCAAGAATAACAACATCTTTTTCTTTTTTGAGGTTCATAATATCCTCTTTAAGTTTGGAAGATTGTTGGATGAGCATATGCAAAGAAAAATTGACGGTGTAAGAATTTAAAGAATGGGATGTTGCCTAGAATTTTCACTCATATGAGCAACAGTGGCAATTATTGCCATATTATGTACCTATTTGAATTTCATCAGAGCAGTATTTTCGTAAAGTTTCGATTGCAGACAATATTGCTAGCCTACTAGTTTTTGGATTATTTGGATCTGGAAAATTTTCAATTGTAAAAGTCATGTGTCCAAATTTCCCACTAGCTTCAATGTGATGAGTGTTTTTGTCAGTTGCAGGATCTGCAACAATATTTACAATAGTTTTTTCACTTCCAACCCCACAAAGAGATAAAAGTGCGGCAACGTTGATGTTTGCAGGAAATAATGAGACGGCCTCTTTTGCGGTTCCTTGAAAGATTTTTGTTTTAGAGGTTAATCCATCCATATTAATCTCTGAATTTTCAAAAAATTTTGCACCCTTTAGAGATCGTGGATGTTTTGTAGTTGTAATGGACAATGATTCAATCTCATCTTTGATGGATTTGATTCCATCTAGTCCTGCAATAGCACCAGATGGGAGATAGATTGTTTTTTTAAAATCTTTGCATGCATCTGATAAAACATCATAGATTGTTTCGTCAAGCAATGCACCAACACTCATTATCATCAAATCCTTCTTATTTTGCAAGATGCTGAGGGCTACATCTTTTACTGCATCTTGAGATGCAGCTTCAATAACAATGTCAATGGGATAAGAAGACAATAGATGGGAATTTTCAACAATAACTGGTTTATTTTGAAGTTTTTCAACAAGTGATGCAGACGCTTCCTTTGAGCTATCATAAACATGAGTAAGAATAGCGGGAATTTTTCCAGAATCGATAGAAAGTGCAATTTGGGTACCTATTGCACCACATCCCAGCAAACCTATTCGTTTCAAACAGAAATACTAGAAAACATCACTTAATTAATTCTAGTCCAATCTCTACCAAGAGAAGATTTTCTTACAAAGTATACCAACCCAAGTATTGAGACTCCAAGAATCAAAAGTGGAAATGCCCCAAATTCAGGAATAATCCTAGTTCCAATAATTTCAATATTTTTGGCATTCTCTGAAATGAAGAGTCCAATTACATAGTCATTTGGAAATTTCATCAGATCATAGCCAGTATCAACACCATCAACTAAAACTTTAAATTTTTCATTTTTAGCATAGATTACATCTTCAGGTACTCTTACCCAGAAATCAGTCTTCTCAGGAACATTATCCATTGTTATTTCAAGCGATTTTCTTTCTTCATTGATTTTAATTGTAGATAAGGTTGGAAAAACATCATATGAACCTAATGCATCAAGACTTCCATGATATCCATAATAGAGATCATAAGAGTTTTCATCAATTTCTAAAACAAACTTTTCAGATTCTAGTTGTGCAATATCTAGATATTGTGCAAAAGCTTCTACATCTTTAAAAACATGTTCAGCATACACCATATTAATAGGTAGAATAATCAATAAACAAAAAATTATTGTAAATACATAATTTAGATTAATCATTACGATTTCTAGTCATACAACATCAAATATAATCAATTATCAAATTCTCATCGTTGATTTTTGGATTTAATTTTAAAAGATATGATTTATCACCAATCTATTTATGATAAAAAAATCAAAACTTTATGTGAACAAATTATTTGTAAATAAAATTTTGTTTGGAATTACAATATTTTTAATATTATCTATTACCATTCCAGTTAATGCGGACATTGAATCTCCTAAAAAACAATGGAAACAAGGAATTTCTGCCGAAGAGATCATATGTAAATCTGGACGCGATTTGGTAATACGAACAAATGGAATGCCAGCATGTGTAAAACCCACAAGTGTAGATAAAATGGAAAAAGCAGGAATTGCGATTAGACCAAAGACAGTATCAATTCCAATAGAAATACCAATAGAAATACCAACACAAATAATAAAATCAGAAAAAGAAATTCAAACAGTCTCGGCAACAAACAATAGTATAGTGAATTTCTATATCACAGATCCTGACTTAAACATCGCACATAGCGGAGTAGAGGTAATTTCCACTAAAGGATTACTAGAGTTTACAATTAATGGAGTTCCAATTAGTGGACCTGAAACAATGATTGAAACAGGACCAGATACAGGACAATTTTATGTAAGATTGCAGCTTCCAGAGTTAATCAATGGAAAGCCAATTACACAAGATGATATTGTTTTGATAAAGTATATTGATGAATCAGATGCTTCTGGAGATCAGAGAATTTTAGTTAAATCAGTTCCATTAACAACTACATTTGCAAAAGTAGAATCTTCTGGAGGAGGTTCAAGGATAGGTCACGAGTTTACATTAAGACTCTATGAACCTGATGCAAATAGAGATTCTAAGGATGAAGATAGGATTCCTTTAAGCATGCTAGAGTATAGAGGAGAGGGAGGAATCAGAACAACTCTTACAAATCCAAAATTTGATGCAAATTCTAGTTCATTAATTGAAACGGGTCCAAATACAGGCATTTTTGAAGTAATTATTAAAATTCCAAGACAATTAGATGGAAAAACTGTTCATATTGGAGATTGGTATGAAATTAGATACATAGATAGAACTACACCGTCTAGTACAGATGAAAAAATTATTTTGAAAGGAAGAATTGGTTAGGATGTAACATCAGTAAAACTTTGGTTAATGTTCAGCATAACCTAAAGATTTTATTCAAAACAACGAACTATTGTTATGCTCAATACAGTTTACAAAGATGCCATTTTGAATAGGGATAAAATTCTCTCAGTTCTGAAAGGGCCCAAATTTGAGCAAATTTTGCAAAAAGCTAGAGAGAACTGGATAGAATATCAACCTAAAAAAGAAGAGGCCGTAACTGCAGGTATCGATTCTAGTTTCAACAATACAAGATTTCAAGGAATTGAATTGTGGGCAACAACTGCGGTGTCCATAAAGGCAGATGGTGAAGTTTTAGTTGACTTGCATGATTCAGGATTAGGTTCAGATATTGACCTTTCAAAAATTGCTAGTAGAATGGAGATAGAAGCTTGTGAGAAAACCGTAGATCATGTGGATCTAGTACTAATGGATGGTTCTTTACACTCCCAGTTTATGACAAGGCAATCAACACTTGATGCTACCGTGGTCAGAACAATGAAAAAAAGAGACAACGTAATTTTCATTGCAAAAACATCAAATACCAAAAAACAATTTGAAAGTCTAGATTCACTGGCAGGAGATATTTTCTATTACAATCATGTAACAAAAGGTCCAGGATTTTCAAAGTTATTTATAGAAAAGAAATATGGACAAGATAAGATTATTGCATCAACATTTGTTAGATTGACTGATTCAACACCTATTATCAAATTAGAGTTTATTGGACAGGATCATTCTGAGAACGAAATAAAGACCACTTTAAACCAACTTTACAAAAGCAGTGTAGGCGGATATCCATATGCACTTAAGCTTGCTCACAATAACTGTAAAATATCAGACAAGGAGCTTTCAAAAATGGTAAGTTTATTGGGATTAAGTAATGAAATCGGTTCAAGAGAGGTACTAGGATGAGTTTAGGTTATGTTATTGGAGAGTCAAAGCCGACATTTGTCACAGCACTGACATCAAGGCCACTTTCAGTAGGAGAATACATCATTATGGATACAGATGACGGGAAAATTCTAGGATTGGTTGAGAAATCTAAAGTATCAAGCGCAGCATTTACAGATGTAAAAAATTTTGATGAAGCAAGAGAATCAATTGAAATTGCAGAAATTAACAAAAGAGATAAAACATTTACTGCAAACATTGGGATTTTAGGATTTTTAGAAAATTTACAGAAAGGGCAATCAATCATTCCTGCAATACCACCAATTCCAGGAACCGAAATATTACAGCCCACAAAAGAAGAATTGAAAGGAATTTTCAGTTCAGCAGAACCAGGATGGGTGAAAATCGGGAATTTACTAAGAAACAAAACAATTGACGTTAAAGTGAATCTTGACAAAATAGTTTCGAGGCATTTAGGAATATTAGCTATGACAGGAATGGGAAAAAGCAATCTAGTTTCTCTAGTAACAAAACAGATAGGAAATCTAAAAGGAACTGTGATAATTTTTGATTATCACAATGACTATACAACATTAAACATTCCACGAATCAATGTTATTGATGCAAAAATTAATCCACGACTTTTAGATGCAGATCAATTATCAGAAGTTTTAGAGATTAGAGATGGGGCAAATGTTCAACAGCGAGTATTACGTATGGCTTTCACAAAAAATGTTAAAGAATCAAAAGAGTTTTGGAAAAAATTGGAAACTGAAGTAGATTTTATTGTGAATTCAGAAGACAAAAAACTCAAAGAAATTCGAACATCAGCATATAGAATTCAAGACATCATTGAAGAAGCCCAAAGACGATTTGAAGATATTCTGGATCCAGATATGGGGGATCCCATAAGCTTTATCAAAGAAGGTAGAACAAATGTTCTAAATATTTCAGAATTATCAGAAAAACAAGCAAATGTAGCAGTGGCATTTTATTTACAACAGATTCTCAAAGATAGGAAAGATGCAAGTATTGCAAGACACGGTAGATCAAAGAGAGAAATAACATACAGGTTCAATTCGCCAATTTTTGTAATTATAGAGGAAGCACATGTGTTTATCCCAAAAGATCATGATACAAGTGCAAAGTATTGGACAGCAAAAATTGCTAGAGAGGGTAGGAAATTTGGATTAGGTCTCGGAATTGTATCACAGAGACCAAGAAGTGTGGATTTGAACGTCCTTAGTCAAATGGGCTCATTTGCAATTATGAAAATTATTCAAGAAGACGATCAGAGACAGATAGCATCAGCTACAGAATCAACTAGTCGTGAACTTATCTCACAACTAACTTCTCTAAATGTTGGAGATGCAATACTAATCGGACAGTGGACCAATTTACCATCATTAGTTCATGTTGATGAAGTCAAAGAAAAGATCATGGGTGCCGATCAAAGTGCAGTAAGCGCATGGACGAATGCTGATAAAATGGCAGAAGTTGCAATAGAATCCACACAAGGATTAGTTCAGAAAGATTTGTTGTTAGATTAAATGATATTTTCACATATTTCTGATACTCATTTAGGATTAGTTCAGTATGGCTCTGAGGAGCGAGAGCAAGATGTGTATCATACTTTCAATCAGGCAATTAATATGTCAATCAAGGATCATGTGGATTTTGTAATATTTGCGGGAGATATTTTTCATGTTCCGAATCCCAATGGAACTGCAATTGTACAAATGGCAAATGCATTAAAAAGATTAAGACAGAATAATATTGATTCGTTTTTTATTTTAGGTGAACACGACATCAGTAGGATACGTTCTACTCCAATTCCATATGTTTATCACAATTTAGAATTTTCAAAATATATTGGTCAGGGAAAGCCAATTGAATACAAACATGTTCTTTTAGCTGGATTTGATAAAATTAGAAAGGCAGAAATTCCTCAATATGAAAATAGATTTGCAGAGATATCTAATGCTGCAAAAA
This sequence comes from Candidatus Nitrosopumilus sp., assembly GCA_029864235.1. Taxonomy (GTDB): domain Archaea; phylum Thermoproteota; class Nitrososphaeria; order Nitrososphaerales; family Nitrosopumilaceae; genus HKST03. Next base: position 16,204 of record JAOTTW010000008.1, on the reverse strand, counting down.
ATCACACTGGACATAAAATTTTGGTAATGCACCAAGGAATAACAGAGTTTAACAAATTTGCAGGGGAATTACAATCAACTGATCTACCAAAGAACTTTACATATTATGCAATGGGACATCTACATGATAGCAATATCAAGCAATTCAGCCATATGGAAGGGCCAATTGCATATCCTGGTTCGATAGAACTTACAACTAGCGAAGGAATCAAAGATACAAAAAAAGGATTTTTCCAAGTGGACATTTCATCTCAAGAAGCAAAAACTAATTGGATTGAGTTGGATACAAGACCTCAATTTTCATTTATTACTGAATACAATAAACTATCAAAATCAATAGATGAGATTTCTGAAAAAATTACAGGAATTCAAAGAAAACCAATAATCGAAATTAAAATTCAAGGAGAAAAAATAGAGATAGATAGCATTCAGGCACAGATTTCTCGCCTACAAGCATTTACTCTGAGATGTTTTTGGAGAATTTCATCAAAAGTGGCAGATTCTTCAGTATTTCTAGATAGACCAAATGTAATTGATGATGAAATGTTTAGATTATCAATAGATGCGCTTGGTTCACAACAAGCGGCAAGTTTTGCAGTTAAAGAATTACTACCGTTATTATCTACAGGCCAAACAAAGGAAGCAGTACAAATTATTATAGAGAATTTTGAAAAATTCAAAAAGGAAGATAAAAATGATCACATCAATTGAATTAGGAGACTTTTTATCACATTCTGAAACTAAATTAAATTTTGATAATGGGGTAACAGTATTTGTAGGACATAATGGCGCTGGAAAATCTAGCATTATTGATGCAATAACATTTGCATTATTTGGTCAACACACTAGAAAATCAAATAGAGGCTTAATCAAACGTGGTTCAAATCAAGGATTTGTCAAAGTGAAGTTTTCAGTTAATGGGAGACAATATCAGGCAATTAGAAAGATTGACACAAAGGGAAGTTTAGTAGCAAAATTTTCTGAGATAGTTAATGAAGAAGTGATTGAAATTGCGGCAGGAGAGAGAAAACAATTTGGAGAGTCAATGACCCAAGAAGTAGAAAAAATAATTGGTTTAAATTTTGAAAAATTAAAAATTGCATCTATTGTACAGCAAGGAGAATTAAATGCAATAATTAAGGCAAAACCAAAAGAATTCAAAGAGTTACTCAATGCAATTATCGGAATAGACAAACTTGATATTGCATCTGAAGAAATGAAAACAGTAAGTAAGAATTTTCGTGAAAAGATCAGAGAAAGTATAGGTTATGATGACACATATGTTGATATTTTACAAAAAGAATTAGAAAAATACCAAAAGGATTTGGAACAAACAAAACCTCTAAAAGAAGATTTGGTTTCAAAACAGAATAAACTTCAAAAAGAACTTTCAGAATTAAGAAAAAAGACAGAAACAGATGCTCCAAAAATTGACAAACTCAATCAATTAGAACAAAGAAAACAAGAGCTTCAAGAATATGCAAAAGAAGCAATTCATGAAATTCATCGTGAAATCACCGAAAAGGAGCGTAGAGTAAGTGAATGTGAAGGATGTTTTGAGTATAAAGACCTAAAAAATGTCTTAGAGCCAAAGATTGAAAAAGTAGAGCAGGCAATACAGGAAACACAGAAAAAAATCCGAGAATTAACAAGTCAAATAGGTTCTTTAAAAGAAAAACAATCTCTTGCAGCCAGATTACATCTAAAAGATAACAAATGTCCAGTTTGTGATTCTAATGTTGAAAAATTAAATCCTTTATTTCAAGAAGAGCATCTAAAGCAAGAATTAGAAAGAATTCAAGGAGAAATTGCAGATACAGAAAAAGAGGGATCCATATATAATCAAAAAAAGACAGAGTTTTCAGAGAAATTACAAAAAGCAAGAGAGGCAGAAGCAACATTAAAGGCTCATGCCATTAACAGTCAAGAAGATATCAAAAAAATTCAAGAAGAAATTAAAGTGAAGAGACAACGTGTTCAGAAAATTCCATTAGTAACAACTGGTAATCTTGTGGAAATTTCAGAACTTGATTCTCGTGCAAAAATAATTTTTCAGAATATTTTAAAACTTGAATCAGAGACGGAGGGATTTAATGAAAAGGAATTTCAAAATTTAAAAAATAAGATTAATGAAAAACAGATCAGGTTATCGCAATTTGATCAACAGATCGGAGCAATTATAGAAAAAATCACTAAAGATGAAGAACAAATTAATTCAATTAAAAATGCCATAAAAGAGTTAATTGTGGTAAAGAAATATTTTACAAAACTAGACAGTATTCAATTAAACATTTTCAGTAGAGATGGTTCAGTTGCAACAAGTCTTCGTTCGTGGGCATTAAATACAATCTCGGTAAAAGCATCAGAGTATCTGACATTACTAAACACAAAAATTCACAGAATACACTTATCTGAAAAATCAAGAGATATCTCAATTGCATGTTTTTCAAAAAATGAAATGTTAGATTTAGAATCACTTAGTGGTGGAGAACAAGTAAGTGTTGCACTAGCCCTAAGATTAGGTATGGCTAGTCTTCTTGGTGCATCAAATCTCAATTTGATGATCCTTGATGAGCCTACAACTCATCTGGATGTAGAACGGAAAAAATCACTAGTGAGAGTATTATCACAGTTATCAGACATTACAAATTCTGGAGCAGCTATGCAATTTATCATAATAACACATGATGCAGAAATTTTTGAAGACTCTAATGTAGAAAGAATTTACAAATTTGAATCAACTGAACAAGGTAGTAAAGTTACAGAACTTTAGAATTATTCAACAATTACCATACCAATCATCCAAGGATGAACCATACAAAAGTATGGATATTCCCCAGGTTTATCAAAAGTAAACTCATATGTATTTCCAGCCATAAACAAGCTTGAATCAAAAACACCTGATGGCCCTTCAGGCATTTTACCTCCAGTTACAGTGTGAGCTGCAGTATCATCATTGCTCCAAGTAACAGTTCCACCTACTGCAATTTTTACTTCATATGGGATATAACATTCGTTAGTTTCTTCACATCCTGGAACCGATCCGCCTTGTGGCATAGATACAGTTGCGCTCATGGGTAAAGTTTCAGGTTTAGTATTTACCTTAGGCATAGGCTCAGTTTTTGACATTGGTTCAGGTTCGATAACTATTGGTTCTGAGGTAGCAATTATTTCTTTAACATCACTTACAACAATTTCACCTGTCATCCAAGGATGAACCATGCAAAAGTATGGATAAGTTCCTACATCATCAAAAGTAAATTCAAAAATATTTCCAGACATAAATAGGCTCGAATCAAAGATTCCATCAGGTCCATCTTTCATGGAACCACTTGTCACAGTATGGGCTGCAACATCTACATTATCCCAAACAACATGATCACCAACTTGAATTTTGAGAGAATATGGGATATAACATTCGTTAGTTTCTTCACAACCTGGAGCTCCTGTTCCTTCAGGAATTTCAACGGTATGAGTCATAGGAGGGAGAGTCATTGGAGATGATGGTGTGAGTGGTTGAGGTTCTGGTTCAGGTTCTACTTGAACAACGCATTCTCCTTGATAATCTAGATCAATTTCAGCAGCATCAAGCATACACTTGTTTCCATAAGTAACACCATCAATTCCACAAACTGGAGCATATTCCATTGTACATGCAACAGGTTTTACTTTAGGAATAAGTTCTTCAGGGGTTACCTTTACTTTATGTTCTGCTGTGGATTCAACAAGATATCCAGGATCAGTTGCAATCATACCTAAAATTATTGCCACAAGAACACCAACTGCTGCAATGACACCATATGAAAAATTCATCTATCCACCTGTTAACTTTGCAAACTTTTCGTTTTTACTTAACTTTTCCATAAACTGAATATTGGATAATGCTACAATAGCTGATTCAACAACTGGTTTATCTGGATCATTTAGTGCTTTTTCCAAAGTTTCCTTTGCTTCTTCGGAACCAACAACACCTAGTGCAATTGCTGCTTCATGTCTTACAAACATACTAGGATCATGAAGTGTTGCATCTGCGAGTGGTTCAATTGCACTAGAATAACACATCTGACCAAGGGAAAATGCAGCTTCGTGTCGCACAAGCTCATTTTCATCATTTTTTAGAACTTTAGCAATATAACGAACTTTGTCCTCACCACCAAAATCTACCAAAATACAGGTTGCTCTTGTTCTGACAACATAATCAGGATGATCCAAAAGTCTTACAAAATATTCTGTATCTTTTTGTTCATATTTTGCCTCCATTTCAGCAAATAATTGGAGTCTATCATCAGTTACAACTTGCATTTAATTTTGAGGCTTTTTGTGTCCTATATTAGGTTACTTGAAAAATTTGTTGTTTGTATGAGTATATCTCTTGTCACATCACAATCATTAAGGATGTTTTTCCTCTGCCAGATACAAAATACATGAAGTTTTTGGTAGCAATGCTTAATACATAATTCTGAAATGAAGTTATTCATGACTAGTAAAACATTGCTTTTGAGTCCTGCATTACTGCTTGTTTTTGTAACAGGTTTTGCATACGCCGAACCGCTTTATGATGTAAATGTAGTGGTGCAAGAATATGACGGAATCTCTGCCAGTGTTAAGATGAACTGGAATCAGGATGAAACAGTGACAAAGTATCAAATTGGATGTGTTAGCTGTATGCCAAATATCTCAGAATTTTCATTTGAAGATAGCATTACATTAGATAGCATCACCCCATTTCCAAATTCTTCAAATGCAATGTTATATCTGATTGCATATGATGTACAGGATCAAATAATGAATGCAAGACAATTTCTTGTGGATCTGACACAATAAACAAAAATTTTTTCACTTTTGTTGATTTTATAATATTAAAGAATTGATGTATAAAGTTCAGTATTCAATCTCACATAACAATACAAAATTCATCATCATTAAAAAAATAGTTAAAAAAAGATAGACTGCCCTTAGAAAGTTTCAAAGATCTAAGTGATTAGTGGTAACAATCAAGAGTTATTGAAGATAATGTTTTTGTGAAACCGAAAGTATCGTGATTCATTGCTAGTAATTTAAGAAACAGAACAGTGGGTTTAAAAATTAAAAAGAATCGTTATGAAAAAGGTTAATCAAAAACAAATACAGCAATAATCAAAATCAAACTACCTATCAAACCAATAATTGCCAATTTACTTTTTTTGGTCCACCCTTCTCTTACAGATATTTTCACCATATTACCAATAGAATTCTTTACAGGATTTAAAAGATTGTAAAAATTAGATTTAGATTGTATTTACATGAAGTGATAAAATCACACATATGGATATAGATGAGAATATTTTTTTAAAAAAAATACTAAAATAAATATTCAATTAATCAAAAACATTACATCTTGCTTTTGAAATGGGTCTTTCTTTTTTAATCGCTTATGGCCAAGACTAAAACAGTAGCAAAGAAAACTGTAAAAAAGGCAGTAGCTAAAAAGGCTAAAAAATAATTAGATAAAGGACAACATCAAGTTGTCCATTTTTTATCTTTCTAACATATCTCAGAAATAAGATTAATTGTTCCATACATCTTATGTTTTTATAATATGAATATGATGTTTCTGTGAATTATATTTGGTTTTTGATATTTTAAAATTTTATCTATTAAATTTAAAATTACAAAATATTAATTTTAAGTGACAAAAAATTAACAATTGATTGACAAGGTAGTAAGTTATCATAAAGTCAAGGTCAATGAGTTATAATTTATGGCAATCACATCTGCAACTGTTTGGTACACATTTATGAGTCATGCAATCTTTACAACCCTTACTTCTTCCACTTTTTACTCTTAACCATTCCTTATCCAATTACATTACCTTATGAAATATACTCATTTTAACGAACATAAGCATATCTTTATTCAATTCTTAATTATTGTATGCTACAACATTTCATCTATTTTATTACAATATGTATTTAGGAATAAAATAAGTTTTGATATTCTTCTCTTGTAGTTAACTAACTTTTTTCCAAAATTGATTTAAATGATTTATTTTTATGGATGACAAGAAGGATCAGTAGAAAAAATTCTTGAGATTTTTTGTTCTAATAGTTATCAAAAGTAGATTTTCATGGGTCATTTTTAGAAATAACGATTCGATACAATAGTTTTACATGAATATTTGTAATTTAGGATTTATTTTAAGTACTAGTTATGTATTTAATAGAAAAAAAGTGAATTAACAGTAATGAGTGTAATTCTAGGACAAAAAGCGCCAAATTTTGAGGTGTCAGAGTGGGTACAAGGTGTTCCAACTAACTTTGATCAGGAAAAAGACCATATTGTTTTAGTAGAGGTATTTCAGGTAAATTGTCCCGGATGTTTTATGTATGGAATTCCTGAGGCCATAAACATCTACAACAAATACAAAGATGAGGGGGTTCGAGTTTTAGGTATTGCTACAGCATTTGAAGATTTTGACAAAAATACTTTGGATAACTTGAAGATGCTAGCGGAGACGGGTGAAGTTATTGGTGAAACCAAAAAGGCCCTATCAATGTATGGCCAACTACAAGAAGGAAATAAGATACCATATAAGATTCCATTTCCACTAGCCATGGATAAATTGACAAAAACAACAGATGAAATAAACCAAGAAAAAATCCTTCAATTTATCTATCCCCAAATTCCTGACTTTGATTCACAACCAGAAGAGTATAAGAATCAAATCATACAGAGAGTCAAAGATTATATGAAATCAAAAGAATATGCGGCTGAGACATTTGAAAAATTTGCATTGCAAGGTACTCCATCAACAATTTTAGTAGATAGAAAAGGGATTTTAAGAGATGTCTCTTTTGGTCAATCAACAAATATTGAGGCCATGATTCAAAGAATACTTGATGAAAATTAATGTTGTTTCTTTGATTTCGAAGCTTTTTTATTTTTTATAGTTTTATTCTTTTCATTTTTTCTTTGATTTATTTTCTAGTAAATTTATTGTCCTTTGATTTAGTCCAAGCTTTGAATATCTACCTGAATACTTTGTCTAGATTTGTGTTTTTCTTTTATCTGATCTTAAGTTTGTAATTTGAGCTGTAATAATTGATCTATTGTTTTTTTTCATATATCCAGTGCTTCTTTTTTTCTCACAATTCATAATTTTTTGTATTAATATTTTAGGAATTATCAAAATTATCTAACAAAAATAAGTGCAATAGATAGTACCACAACAACACAAAATCCACCAATCAAAGCAATTTTTGCATTATCCATAAAATATCATAATCAAAATAAAATAAAAATAAATACTATATTGAACTTTTAAAAAGTTATATTTTCTCAAAGAGTAAATAAAAAGCTCATTATAGAATAGTAAACAATTACACTTACAATTATTGCTATTGCACCAATAAGAGATTTTTTCATCTCTTCAACCTCATTATCAATACTACAGGTACGGCAAAATACATTCCTATATTCAGCAAAATAACACCACTCCCAACTGCTAAAACCTGTACATCATTATCCATTTGGGCATAATTTAAAATGAAAAGAGAAGAAAGCATTGGTGTTAAAAACAATTTTACAGATTCTTTAAAAATAGGATTTTCTCGTTCGTAATCAGAAACTAAAGGACTAAATGAATAGTAAAAATTATTGAATAAATTCAAAAAGGATTTGCCATATTCTGTTTTCATTAATTTTTCATCACGAATTTCCCTTAGTGTCTGTACTTGAGGCGCTAGCTCTGTGCCATAAGTTGCAGTTGCAATAAGGCAACCACCTCCCTTTGATGTAAATTCTTCAGAATCATCGACTTCAGATTTATCTTCCATATTAGAAAGAGTTTCAGTTGCAAATACATCAATTTTGTTGTTACCAATTCCAGTAAAATTTAGGGTTACAAAGGAAATCCTGTCATTTGATTTTATTTTAGGACTATACTCTACATCATTTAGATAAAAAGTAAAATTTCCACTAAGTAATGTTTGTGGGATGAGTAGTTCGCCTAGATTATTTTCCAGTCCACTATTAATAAAAATCGTCAGTCGTTTTTCATCTTTGTTAAATTCATGATTTACTATATCAAAATTTGAAACAGTTTCAACTTCAAATGTATATCCTCCTGTTTCAACATCTAGACGATTTACAAGTCCAGTCTTGTCAGAAAGCAATTGACCAAAAACAGGTGTAAATACTAAAACTAAAAGTAGTGACAAAAATAATATGGACTTCAATTTATGCAGTTGTGGTTAATCGTTTTTTCAATTCTTTGTCTTGAGCAATTCTTGTGTGAGATGGATCAGCTAAAATTATCTCATACCAGTAGTGCATACCATCTTTGTAGATAAAGTATGAACCTAAAAGTTTCATGTTAGGATATCTTTCAAGGACTCTTCGTTCTGCAACTGTCTTCATGTTATCATCTGCCTTGATTCTTACAACTCCAAGATGTTTTGGCCTTCTACCACCTGTGGGTCTTTGTTTTCTCATACCACCAGTCCCAACTCTCATTCGGACAACAATAATTCCTTGTTTTGCCTTGTAACCTAATCTTCTTGCTCTTTGCAATCTGCTTGGTTTTTCAATTCGAGTAATAGCATTTTGTTTACGCCATCCTACAATTCGTTCTCTTAAATCTGGAGAATTTTCTCTCCAAAGTTGGATCCAAATTTGATCTTGTCGACTAGGCATATCGGCATTAATTAAATCCCCTTTAATAACTGTAAATCAATTTGTTTTGACTCTTTTTCTGTTCTGAAGTAAAATAGAAATTTTAGAAATAAACTTGATGGTATCGCATAGTTCGGTCTATTACGTGAGTCTGAAAAACTCTTATCGATTACCACGATTCGTGGGTTTAACTCCCACTGCCATCGGGTTGTAACTAATCTATGGCGATATAATTATAAAAAGATAGAGATTATTGCGATATTAACTGCCTTTCATGTACCTCACAATAGAGATATGACGTATGTTCTTTTGAGATGACTGATTTTCCACATACAATACAGTGTTGACTTTCTGGCATCATGACGCCTTCTTTGATCCCAGCTTAAAACCATTGCGTAGGAATGGTTATTGTGAAAATCAACAATTTTGACTCGGATCGAATCAAAAATAGATAAATAATTTCAAATTATCTTGTAACAAACTTTTCATTCCATGACTGAAATTACCATGATCAGCCAAACAGCAGTATTAGATTCTGTCAAGGATGGTGAGAATACAATTTCTCCCATGAATAGATCTGAGAAAATTATCGGATTGTGTTCAAAATGTTATTCCTCAGGAGTATCACTGGTCTTTGATGAAGAATTTTTTGAGGTATTATGTGACAAGTGTAGAGAGTAAAATAATCTAATGAAAAGTGTTTAGAGAAAAGAAAGCAGAGGTTAACATTATCTCAAGAATGCAAATTAATTTCTAAAATGACTTTATCACTTTTTTCTTGTAGAGTGATAGACATACAGCTATTACCATTACACTAACTATTATGGCAATTTGTAAAATTCTAGAATCGTCTTGTGTAGGCAAGATCGTATAGTTAAAATACTCTAAGAGGTGGGCTTCAAACCACACACTCTAAGAGTTGCATCCGCAGAAAACTCAATATTCAAACTTAGTCTCAGTAGTTAAAAAGCATTCCTGAGTAATTATTTGAGATTTTTATAAAGTCAAAAATATACAATGAAAGATGCAAAATAAACATACTGTAATTGTATTGATTTTTATAATGATTTCTACAATTTTTCCAAATGCTTTTGCACAACCAGATGTCAGTATTGTTTTGGGAAAGACTACATACAGTTATTGTGAAAAACTATTCTATACAATTGAAGTGTCCGAAGTAACTGGGGACCCTGCAATTATTCACATAAGAGATGAAACTGGAAAAGGCAGTAGTGCAATTCCAATCCAGATTTCCAATCTACAAAATCCTGTTCCATCACTTATCCCCTTTGAGTCAGAAGTGTTTCCTTTAGGAACGTACTACATTGATGTTGAATATTCTGGTGCTAAAAACACGGTGGAGTTTGAATTGCTAGATTTGGGCAATATTTGTATTCCATCTTGGATAAAACAGTTAACATATTATTGGGTAACAGAACAGATTTCAGATGTTTCATTTAGTGACGGAATTGAATTTCTAATTGAAAAAGAGATCATCAAAATCCCAGAAACAAAAAGAAACACAGGAGAAATTGAAACTGAAATTCCAAGATGGGTAAAGGTTAATGCAGGATGGTGGATTGAAGAAAGAATTTCAGATAACGATTTTGCACAAGCTTTACAATTTCTAATAAAAGTTGGAATAATTATCATCTAGAAAAGGTGTCAGAGTGAACAAACATTCAGTAATAACAATAGTTGCGATAATTCTAATAATAATATCTCTTGCATATTCAGGAATGAATATCTATGCAGCAGAACAATTAAAATACAGATGGGATGATTTAGGAAAATTTAGTTTTTTTGAAATGTCAAATAATGGAAATATGGAGATTTGCAATATTGTTCCATATTCTTCAAATTTTAAAAATTTTCATATAAACATATTGTATCAAATGGAAAACAGAGGAACATATGCTATAGAGAATCTTTGGATTGACGGTTCTCAATCAAAATTAGAAAAGGGTAAATTCTCATCAGATAACTATATTGAATCACAACATCTTTTCATGCAAATGGATTTTCAATTTGATGGAGGCGACATTAGAATTGATCCAAATAAACTATCAGTAGTAGTGAGTATTGAAACACCCATAATTGGAATAATTCCTTATACCACAGTTACACAATATACAGGATTTGATTTTGATAAATTAATGAATCAAGAAAGTTTTGAATGCTAATCTCTACTTTTACTTGCTTTAGATATTAATGCCAAAATAATTCCAACTATCCCTGCAATAATGAAACCAGCAATTAAAGCAATCATCAATTCGGCTCCCATCCCTTTTACGCTAGATGTTGAGGTAGATTGCGTTTTTAGAATACAAACATCATCTTTTAGAACGGTTCCAGGACCACATCTTTCATCAAGTACACATACCCCATTTTTCAGTAATGTTCCGGGACCACATTCAGTCTTTGGTTTTGTTTCCTTTGGAGTTGTAACTATAGATGATGTCTTTTCAGATGGCTTCGGTGTCTCTACAACTGTAGGTTCTTCTACAACTGTAGGTTCTTCTACAACTGTAGGTTCTTCTACAACTGTAGGTTCTTCTACAACTGTAGGTTCTTCTACAACTGTAGGTTCTTCTACAACTGTAGGTTCTTCTACAACTGGAGTTCCAAATACAGAACCAATAATTTCGACTTCTTCAGTGCCTTCAGGCAAATCCATTGTTAGAATTCTATAAGTAGACGTTTTTTCTTCATCAAATGAGATATCTAATCCATCCACTATAACAAAAAATTCATCATCATTTCCTTGAAATGTTGAATCAAAGAAATTTCTATCAAAGGTCATTTTCAAAGTTCCAGGAGAATCAGTAACATCAACAGAGATGATAAGGGATACAAAATCTAAATCAGCCTCAACACCTGTAACTAAAACGCCATCACCAGCATATTCAATATCATAAGATATTCCTTCAATAGAAACAGATGCAGTATCGGCATAGACAAATGCTGAAGAAATAATTGTAACAATAATCAGGCTAAGCAAAATTTTGAGAAATGAATGATGACTAAAAATATTTAGTCTTTCAGATTGCATTTTTTCTATACTCTGATTTTTCAATATGTAATTTAAACCTCGAAATTGGCCTTAAAAAGAATCAGACGAGATTTAATTACGTACAAGTCAAGCTTTTTTAGTTATTTTTAAAGTCAAGGTTGTGTGGATTTGAAATTTCAGATTACGCCTCTTAGAATCTGAATAATTTTTTCACCAATCACATTTGCTGCCAAAGATTGGGCTTCCTTTGTTTGAGCACCAATATGAGGTGTAAGAATCACGTTATCTAGTTCTGCTAGTTTGCTTCCAATTGCAGGCTCTTTTTCAAAAACATCCAAAGCTGCACCACCTAAGTTACCATTTTTTATTGCTTCATAAAGTGCATCTTCATCAACAACACCACCTCTGGAAGTATTGATAATTTTAGCATTTTTTTTCATCGTGCTCATTTTTTGAGCATTGATTAGATGATAAGTTGAATCAAGAAGTGGAACATGAATTGATACATAATCAGAGCTTTGCAACAAGGTATCCAAATCAGCTTTCATTAATCCAACCTCCTTTGAGAATTCTTCATCGATTGGAATAACATCATAACCAATGATATTCATGTTAAGAGCTCTTGCTAGCCTTCCTAATCTTTTTCCAATATTACCAATTCCGATAATTCCAAGATATTTTCCTTTGAGTTCAGTTCCTTTCAATTCTTTTTTCAACCATTGACCATTTCTAATTGCTCTATCACCTTTAGTAGTCTGTCTTGCTAGAGATAACATCAACCCCAAAACTAATTCAGCAACTGCATTCATTGCACCTTCAACTGCATTAATCACACGAATATTTTTGGTGTTTGCAGATTCTTGATCAATGTTATCAAGCCCAACACCAACACGAGCAATGATCTTGCAGTTTGTTGCTTTGTTAATCATTTCTTTTGTGATTGTGGTTCTACTTCTAACAATAACAATGGTGAAATCAGAAATTTTCTCTAGAATTCCTTCTGGACTAATTTCTGGTTCATATGAAACTTTCAAACCATTATCAAGTAAGATTTTATTCAGAATTGGATCTACTTCATCGCATATTAATACAGAATCATCAAATCCCATAAATTAGAAAAAAGAGCTAGAGAATATAATTCATTAAGATAACAAAAAGAAAAAGAGATGTTAAAAGATCAAGAAGTGAGGATTTCTGCAACTACAGGAATTACTTCCCATAATGCGACATAGTCGCCACTTGCTTGCATTTCAGAAGCTACATCATCAGTGTATAGACCATGAATGTTGATTGCAGGATGTGCAATACTATTCTTTCCCATTGGTGGGACAGCATCACTTGGATTACCTAATGCGTATGCATAAGAGGCAACTGGTGCTGGGATAACTCCTTTCTCTACTAGAACTGGGTTCAAGTTGAATGGGTCACCGGCTACAAAGACTGTAGCTGCACCTGTGTAAATTGCTGCATAGTCATGATTAACTGCTGCATATGCACCGGGTTCATCAAATACCAAGTCCACAATCATTCCTTGTGACCCACCGAGTAACCATGTTTCAGTTGCTGCGGATTGTACTCTGTTACCTTGTGTAACTCTGTCCAATATTTCTCCAACAATGTGGAAGAAAACTGGTTCATTACCTTGGTTCTCTACAAAGAGTCTTACATGTTGATCATTTTCAACAAACAAGAGTTGTGATTGGTATTGCTTATGTTCAAGTCCATTCCATGGTTGTGCAACAAAGATGTTCTTGTTTACATCGCCTTTGACGAGTAAGTTATGAGCCATGTTTGGTACATAACCGAATTGCATTCCGTTAACAACTGTGGCAGTATTATGATGTTGGAACATTGCTCCTGCATCATAATTGCCTTCAGGGGTTAGATACAATTGATTGTATTGGAGTTGGAACTCTAATGCATCTGCATCGTAGAATTGTCTGTCCATTGATACTTTGCCGTTACTTACTGCGGTCTTTTCTACCATCAGTTTCTTGTATCCATCGATTGGATCAACAATTGCAATTCCATACATGCCGGAAAGAACGTGTTGGTCCATACCAATTAGTTTGACACCAGAACAATGGTACTTGAAGATACCAGCAGATTCAGCGATATAACAATACTGACTTATTTCACCCGGATTTACGGATTCAAAGTAGCTAGCTGACATTTGAGATGCGTGCATATCATTACCGTGGCCGGTAACTTCCCAATCTGGAATAGATAATGTCATTTTTACAACATCACCTTGTGTGACTCTAAGTGTTGGTCCTGGGATCTGGCCACTAAAGGTCATTGCGTTGAAAGTTTTGCCGCCCATGATTGGGAGCTCAACACTATAGCCTTCCAAATTGAACTCTACGACTTTACGCCCAGAGTTTTCCAATGCACCACAATCAACTTCTGCGAATGCTTGAGGCATTACAAGCTGTAAACCACCCATACTGCGTATTTGGTCAAACACATTAACATCCATTTTACTGGAGTCTAAGGATTGACCTGCAATTTGGGTTTGTGTGTATGTGCTTCCGAATAAGGTTGCTCCCATTACAGCTACTGCTGCAATTGTAAAGAGCATACTAACACGCTTATTCATTATGTCCCGTGATTAGTGAATCCTATATAATAATTGTCATTGGTATGAATTATGATATTATGAGATTTTAGAAAAAGAATGAATAATGGGAAGAACATAGCTAAAGCAACTTGAAATTTAGATTAGATGAAGATTCGCTGGGCAAAGTTCAAATTCCTTTTGATGCGTATTATGGAGCATTTACGGGTAGAGCGATCAAGCAATATAATGTAACAGGAAATAAAGCACACAAAAATCTTATCATGTCTTTTGTAATGATAAAACGCTCAGCAGCAATTGCTAACATGAAAACAAAGGCTATAGATACAAAACGAGGCAATGCAATTGTTTCAGCATGTGATAAAATTTTGGCTGGAAAACACAGTGAGCAATTTGTCGTAGATATGATAAATTCTGGTGCAGGGACTGCATTTAACATGAATTCAAATGAAGTAATTGCAAATGTAGCACTTGAAATACTTCGTAAAAAGAAAGGGCAGTATCAGTATCTTCATCCAAATGATCATGTTAACATGTCACAGTCAAGTAATGATACATATCCAACGGCAATGCATGTTGCAATTTTGATGAATCTCAAAGAAACAATCCCTGCAATAGATATTTTAATAAAATCGCTAAACAAAAAAGCAGTACAATTTTCTTCGTTTAAGAAAATTGGCAGAACGCATTTGATGGATGCGCTCCCAGTAACTCTAGGAAGTGAGTTTGCAGCATACGTAACTTCAATTTCAAAAGCAAGAGATGCAATTATTTTAGCCCAAAAGGAATTACAAAATGTTGCATTAGGTGGAACTGCAGTTGGAACTGGAGCTAATACACCAAAAGGATATAGAAAAATTGCAATTGCAGAACTTGGAAAAATTTCAAAACTTCCCCTAAAACCAGAAAAAGATATGCAGCATGGTTTGCAAAGTAAATTTGCAGTTGCAAATTTATCTGGAGCCTTAAGAAACTTGGCACTTGAGATTGGAAAACTTGCAAACGATATCAGACTTATGGCCTCAGGTCCAATTGCAGGACTGGCAGAATTAGGAATTCCTGCAGTTCATGCAGGTTCATCTATCATGCCAGGAAAAGTAAACCCATCACTGGCAGAATGCATGAACATGATTTGCTTTAACATTATTGGTAATGATAGTGCAGTAGCTTATGCAGCACAAAGTGGACAGTTTGAGTTAAACGTGATGTTACCTGGAATGCTAAAATGTGTTTTAGAGTCAACAGATATGATAAAGAATTTCTTTCCAATATTTTCTGCAAATCTAATTGAGGGATTAACTGCAAACAAGGAAAAGCTTAGAAAAGACATTGAAAATAGCCCAGTAATTGTTACTTTACTTACCCCAAAAATAGGATATCTAAAATCTGCAGAATTATTTAAAGAGTCACTCAAAACTGGAAAAACAATTCGAGAATTGGTCGTCTCTAAGAATTTGATGAGTAATAAAGAAATCGATACTCTGTTTGGGTAAATTATGGCAAAAATTTTTGTAGAAGCGTATGGATGCTCTGCTAGTTTTGCAGACTCTGAAATGATTTCAGGATTGATCGTAAATGGCGGACATACCCTAGTTGGGAATTCATCAGAGTCTGATCTAAATATTATCGTTACTTGTTCAGTAAAGGATGCAACTGCAAATAAGATGATACACAGAATCAAATCACTAAAATCAAAGCCACTTGTTGTCGCAGGATGCCTGCCAAAGGCAGAAAAAGAAACAGTGGAGAAATTTACAGAAAATGCTAGTCTACTTGGACCAAACTCTTTGGGAAAAACACTACAGGTTATTGATTCTACATTAAAGGGTAGAAAGTTTGTAGCTCTTGAAGATTTAGATAATTCAAAGGTAGGACTACCCAAAGTAAGACTAAACCCAGTCATAGGCATCATAGAAATTGCAAGTGGTTGTATGAGTGAGTGTACATTCTGTCAAACCAAAT
>JAOTTW010000063.1 GCA_029864235.1 Candidatus Nitrosopumilus sp. | reverse complement strand
CTGTATTTCCATTAATTTTAAGATCACAGACTGATTCCATTTTACCCTCCAATACGATAGGTTTTGGATTTGTTTTTCCAAATAGTGTAAAAGTTATTGTCTTAGGCTCAAGTTTGCTCTTACTTATTTCCTCAAATGAATACAATACAATACAATTTTCACCTGCACAGTTATGTGGCACATTACTTCCAAATGCAGACAAAAATGGCAGATAAACAAAAAATTCTATTCTTGGATCAATATTTTTTGGAATAGCCGGCATATTAGTGACATCAATTTTAATTTGGGTTCCAGGAGGTCCGGATGTAGGAGTTATTGTGATTGTAGGCATATCAAGTCCTATATCAGTTGAATCAAAATTTGATTGGCCATAAGTATTTGAAAAGTTTGAAAGTGGAGATAAAAAAATTAATAAAAATATAACAAAGAGTTTTTTTGACAAGTTATGGATTTCTAGAGTTTTTTATATTTAAATTCTCATTCAAGTTTTACAGGTACGCTCATGAATACATTGTAGCAAACCGTTCTAAAACACAAATAGTTCAAGATGGTTAACTTCAAGATACATCAATAGAGGGATAGAAATAGTAGTGTAAAAATCTTGTATATGGAATATCATTTCATAATTTTAGAATAAAAAAATAGATAATTCTCATTTTGTCAATATTTCAATTTTAGACTCTTCATTAAATTTTGAAATCTCTCTAGTTCTTCAAAAAACTGTATACCCTTTTCTGTCAAAATAAAAATTTTATTTCTTGCCTCTGTCGTCATTTTTATCAATCCTGCCTCGATTAATTTATTGCATTTATCTACAGCAGCATAATGTGATAAATTTGCTTTCCGCGATATTGCTGAAATAATTATACCGTTTTGCCCTTCTTCGCGTGTGGCAGTGAGAATATCGCTTAATATACCCATTTCAGACCTGTATGTGCCCTTTAAACTCATTATGATTAGTTTTCACATTTGTTATAATACAATTCTTTTAGCTTTGCGGTGTGCTTTTCACTTAAATTATGATTTTAGTTCAGGCTAGTAGTTGAGGTTAAGACTTGTTCACATCTTAATTATTGGGATGTTTATCATATCTTTCACTTATGCTATTCAAAGTTTCATTACATTTCAGGCAAATACAGAGCAGCTAATAGAATCAGTTGCACTGAAAAACGAATCAATTGCTATAAACATCATACAGACTTTTGATTTGAATTTAGATAAAAGAATTAACGACTTTAAATCATTAGAAAAAAATAAGGACATTAGACAAATCCTAAAACTCTCTAATGAGGAATTTTCAACCATCCCTGAACTTGATGAATTTATGGAAGAAAGAGCATTTTCATACGAAAATTTTAATCGCCATCTTCCATTTCTTACTCAAGTAGTAGAAAAAAAACATCAAAATGAGTTAATTAACATCATTAACGGTTATGAACAAAGATATGAGTTTAATTCTCTTGATGAATTCCTAATTACTAATGCATATGGTGCAAATCTAGTAACTATATCAGGAAAAGCAGACTATATCCAATTAGATCAAGATTGGTGGCATAAAACCAAATCAAATGGACTTTATGTTGGAGACATAGAATATGTTGAAAAGTATTCAGATTATTTCATACCAATTGGAATTAGCATTTCTGATGAGAATCAAAAGTTTATTGGATCTGTATACATTTTAATTAAATTAAAAGATTTAATTTTAGAATTTGTAAATACGTCAGACTTACTTAAAGAGCAAAACAAGAGCGCGTTTTTACTTGATAAAAATGGTAGAATTATCTATTCAGATGGACTAGTATTTGATCAGGATCTTACAATTTCATATAAAAAAGAATTCAATCAACTTTCAGGATATTTTGTTGGATCAGATGATTACGCAGATTCTGTAATTGCTTTTGCAAAAACAGAAGATTCTGATACTAGTGGAATGAATTGGATTGTTGTAATTGAACAAAAGAAATCAGACATAATTGCAGATATTAGCGATTCCAGAGATTCCATAATATTGCCATCAGTAATTGGAATCTCAATAACAATAATAATTGGAATTATCATTACCTTGTTTGTTTCAAGACCTCTCAGAAAGTTAGCTCATCTTTCTTCAGAAATAGCAAAAGGTAACTTTGATGTCAAAGCAAAAAAAACCAAAATTCATGAGATCGGAACAATATCAGATTCGTTTAATGAAATGACACAATCACTTAAGAAACTAGTCCAAACAGAAAAGGAACTAGCCGAAGCTAGGATTAGAATGCGAAATGAACGTCTTACTGCGCTAGGTGAATTTTCTGCAAGTATGGCTCATGACATGAAAAATCCTCTTGCAATTCTCAAGACTTCGCTTGATGTCATTAAAATAAAATTCAAAGGTCATGATGAGAAAATTGATAAATTGCTTTCAAATATGGATATAGGCATATCTAGAATGTCTCATCAAATAAAAGATGTATTAGATTATGTGAGAATAACTCCAGTAAACATTACTGATGTTAATCTGAATAAAATCATCAAATATGCTATAGAATCGCTTGAGGTTCCAAAAAATGTATCAATAAAATTACCAGTCAAGGATATCACTATAAAATGCGATGTAAAAAAAATGGAAATCGTTTTGATAAATTTAATTCTTAATGCAATTCAGGCAATTGGGAAAAATACAGGAGAAATCACAATAAATTCTAAAGATATGAATAATCACTATGAGATTGAAATTCAAAATACGGGTGAGCCAATAACGGATTCTCTTTTAGAGAAAATTTTTGAGCCATTATTTACAACCAAATATCAGGGAACAGGATTGGGTTTGTCTACTTGTAAAAATATAATTGAGCAACATGGAGGAACAATTTCAGCTCAAAACAATCCAACAACATTTAGAATAATATTTCCTAAGAAAATTAAAGACAATTAGAAGATGTAATAAATAGACTAGCATCTCAATAAAATGAAGAAAACTTGCCTTCTACTGGACCAATTCTAATTGTTGATGATGATCTACCCTTACTGGAAAATACTGCCTACATGATTGAAACACTAGGGTATGAAGTGGTAACTGCAAATGATGGGATTAAAGCAGTTGAAGTTTACAAGGCTGCACACCCAGCTCTTACTTTAATGGACATAAAGATGCCTAAGCTTGATGGGTATGGAGCATTTTTCAAAATTAAAGAATTTGATCCTAATGCAAAAATCATTTTAATTACAGCATATACGCTAGATGAGAAAAAACATCTCAAGGCTCAGAGCATGTCTCTTCTAGACACTATTGAAAAACCATACGATGTAGAAAATCTTGAGAGAATCATACACAAATTTGTGGATTTATAATTTTTTTAGTTTTTTTACTACAGTAAATCTATTTTCGTAAAAAGTAGTCACTTCATTAAGAAAGTTTTGATACCATTCTTTGAGTTCTTTGTCTTTTTTTGTAAATAGTTTTTGCCACTGTTCATATTCAACAGCTGATTTTTTATTTGAAGTAGGAATTAAAAGCTGAGTAAAATACCAACATGAAATTTGCTCTGCTAAATCTTTTTCCTCAATATGTTCAAAGTAATCCAGATATTTTGATGACAGATAATTCAATATCTCATAAACAGGTAATTTGGTAACCTTGATTGTGTGGATGTTATCTAGAAATAATCCTTTAGCAAGTACTTTAATTCTATATACATCATTTCTAATTACAGATTTTAGATAACTCCATTTGCCAAAAATCCAAGGAAGTACATGGTCATACTTTTCAGCCATCATATCAATTTCTCGGTTTGTAAGATCTAACACATCTAAGCAGTATAGTATTCCAGCCACAGATAGACGGTAAATATTAGCAGGTCCTCTCAGGTTACTTTTACCATCTACAACAACCAAACCAATTTCAAGAACTCCAGGTGAGTGCTTTCCTCTATCTTCTCTTCCCACCAAAAGTTTTCTATATTGTTTTTCTCTAGCCCAAACTTTTGATGTATCAGTTGCTAGATTTATCTTTGCCATTCCCCAAGTAGTAAGTGGTCCATTTGTAGCTAAGATATGGAGCATTCTCTGAATATTTTCATGATGTTTTGGAAGACTTTTTTATTTTTTCTTTTTTGTCAAATATAAAACACTAAATTCTTTTAAGAAAAACAAATCATTTGGATAGTAGTGAAAAAACGCTATCAGTCCCCTATTAATTATCGTTTACGAGAGATTCCAATAAAACAGATCAAAGTATGGAAGGATGCACAAGCAAGAAGACTTGACAGAGAAGGAATTGCAGAGCTTGCACGATCCATTAAAAACGAAGGACTCCAAAACCCTCCAATGGTCCAAAAAGAATCAAAAAACTCGTACCTTTTGATGTCAGGCCAAAGAAGACTCGCAGCACTAAAAAGATTAGGTGCAAAAAAGATACCAGTATTATTACTCACTCAGAGTACAAAATATGATTTAGATAATGCAAAGGCTGCATCAGTAATTGAAAATCTTCACCGAACCAAGATGAATACAAAGGACATGACGTCTGCTTGTGTCTTCTTGACTGACTCAGTGGGAAAAAAGAAGGCTGCACAATCCCTTGGAATCTCACAACAAACTCTAAAGAAATACCTTGGATTTGCAGCAGTGCCTGACAGATTAAAAGAGTATGTGCCAAAACAATTATCTCGTGATGATGTTACAAAACTTTATCAAATTATTCCAAATGTTTCAAAGGCAGTGCGAATTGCAGAAAAGATCGTTTCTTTTGATCAGAGACTTCGTAGACAGTATCTACGCAATCTAGCAAGAAGTCCAAAGTCATCTCATGTCAAGATACTCAAAAACACAAAAGAAGGATTATTACAACAAAAAGTTATCCTTAATCTAAACAAAGGAAATGCAAGAAAATTGCAAAGATTAGCTGTAAAAAACGATATGGAAGTAACAGGAATGGCAGAGAAGATCATTTCAGGCTATTTAATTAGAAGATAACTTTCAAAAGACATACCCAATTTAAAAACAAAATTCAAACATTTTGTATTTTGATTTTATCTGAAACATATCAATTTTGTTTATCCTTTTTACTTGTGGAGTAATTTGTAAATATGATGAAAATTGGAAAAGCAATCATTATTGTTGGTGCAATCATCATTGTTATGGGAGTAATATTTCATCTTCAAGGGCAGTCAGTTGTTGGACCTGAATCATCATTTATGTATTCAAATCCAGAATGGGTTGTTCATGGTTTACATATTTCAATTTTTGGTACAATAGCAATAGGAATAGGAGTAGGATTATCAATAATTAAAAAATAATTAGATGCATGAAATTATCATAACAGAAATTTGTTGTATTTTACAATATGAAAAGTTTTGTGTATTTACTCTATAGATAATTATCATGAATACTTTTTTTCAATACATAAAATACTAACTCTAAATTACAAAAACAAATCATAGAAAAAATTCAAAATCCAGCTTTAATAGGATCTTTAGGTTTCATTATTTCACGTAACAAAATGGTTGCAAAAGATCCACGTGATAAGGAAAACTCTACAGTGTTATTTAATACAGAATAATTAGTACAATTAATCGCTGCTTGCCTAAAACCTCCTTCATTACTTACTTCTTGCATTTCTTTTATGAAAAAATTTTTTGGTGACACTTCCTCACGTTCCAAAATTTTTGATATTTGATAATCAAAACGTGTTTTTTTGTAATAAGAATATCCAACAAAAGGTAATGCAAGAATTTGATCCATTCCTTTAACATATTTGCCTAGTTGCCCATCAGAATCAAAACATACGTCACCTTCCTGAGATTCAAACATGTTTTCTCCATCAGAAAATGCAGAGCTCAAAGATTGATTAAAAATATATGATTGATATGCTTGAATGTAAAATCGTCTCAAAGAAAGGGGTATTGCACGAATTGCTTTTTGTTCATCATCATGATCTATCATTTCTCGAAGTACTACACGTTCGATATCCATTTGTGGCGGAACATGATCAAAGTATTGCTTATAGTTTGATTTGTCTATGAGTTTTTCTCTAATCTCTGTGTTTTCTTTAGAGTCATATGATGAAGTAAAAGAGATTATCAGATCAACAGCTTTTTTAAAATTTTTCTGTAAAATTGCCTTGCCAATAAGATGAGTAACTGGTCTTTTTGAACCAAATCTTTGATATCCATAGAAATTTAGAATTTTGTCATGATCATGAAATTCTGATAGATGAGCATTACAATCAGAAATTTTGATTTTAAAGTGATTGGCAACCATGTCTTTTTTTGATAATGGTTTTTTTGCATATCCAATTCTTTGAAGAGTATATCTCTCAGATGAAAAACTATCAATAGATTTTCCTTTGTTGTTTGAGCAAACAAATTGTTCAGTAATAGCAGAAGCATCTTTTAATCCTAGGGACTTTAGACGGATTCCTTTTTTCTTAAAGATTTCAGAAAGTGCATGATTAGTGTCAATTTTTTTCTTTTTTAATTTGTAAACGGCATAACCATCTTGTTCTTTGATAGAGTGTAGTGATTTCTCAGAAATTATCTCAGAGACTGCAAAGTCTTCAGGTGAAACCCGAATTTTTCCACCAATTCCATTAAAAGATGTGCTGTAAACAGTTATCCCAATTTGAGAATCCAGATTAGGTATCACGGCTCTATTGTAAGTGTAACATATTTGCTAATTGAAACATCCTCTGTTTGAGCACCCAATAAAATTTTGTAGGTTCCCGGAGATGCCTCTTCACTTGCAGAAATGGTCACATCAATTGTTCTAGGACTGTTTGAGTCTAATTGAAATGAATTTGGGGGATTTGCTACCACATTCAAAAAGTCACTAGTATCAGAAAGTACTAATGAGATATCTGAAAGATCTTTTTGAGATTGTGGATAAATTACAAAATTAAGATTCTTAGACTCTCCTGCTTTCATTAGAATTGATTTGAAATCAGATTCAACACTTAGTGGCAATTCTATTGAAGTATCAACTACGCCAATATTATTTTCCACCCATTCAGTAAACCAAATCTTGTCTCCATAAATAGTAAAATCAAAAACCTGTGCTAGACCACAATTTGAGGCATCACCGCAATCACCCCAATTTGGGTTTCTTGAGGGGATGGAATACTCTACAAGAGATTCTGTTTTCGGGTCCATCACGGCAATACTGTTAGATGTTTGTTCATTGAAGACTAGTCTTCCTGAAGAATCAACGTCTATCCAATAAGGTCTTGATATTGGAGTCTTAATTATGCCAGTAAAATTGCCATAAGTCATAAGCTGTGGATCAGATGTCACGTATTGTGTGAATTGTTCGTTTTTAGGATCAAAACTGAAAAAGTGTGAACTTGATGTATCTGCAAGCCATACTTTTCCGTCATGCGATACAACTGCGCCATTTGGAGTAAGCAGTTGAGGTGGCAATTCAAATATTTCAATAAAGTCAAACAGTGGAAGGGAATCCTCCGCCGTCCTTGCCACAGATTTTTGAAAACCGGCGTTATCATATTTTACCAACACCCCACTTTCTTGGAATAGCCAATTTGTATACCAGATATTATCATCTGCATCAATTGCAAAATCAGCAGTAACTGAATTATCCACAGGAGAAGGAATACTAAGATAATTTAGATCTTCGCCTGTTTGAGCAGGATCTAAAAATGTGATTTTGTTTCCCGTAAAGTCATTTACAATTATCTGAGAACCATCTACTTTCAATCGTTGTGGCAATGAATTACCCTCAGAAGGATAAGCTACTCGCTGATATTTTTCAGTGTCTGGCAAAAATCGCCATAAAGAATCATAAGTTTCATCAGTAAACCAAACAGACCCATCAGGAGAATAGTCAATCCCCCACATCATGGAGCGTCCCCCCTTTGGCCATGAAGGATTATCAAATTCATAAAATGATTCTGTTTGAGGGTCAAACTTTGCCAATTTTCCAGTATTGGTTTGTGTAAACCAAACATTACCATCATAGTCAGCGACAATAGCTAATGGGTTAGTACACACCGTTGGAATGGAATATTCTTTGACAAATGGGGTAGATTTTGCATCTCCTGACCCACAAAATTGGGCACGTTGTGCATCAGGAAAATTATCAGCAGGAGTTCCAGTGATGGTAACATCAGGGGATTCGTCTTCGGGGATTATGTTTGGGATAGCAATTGCAACAGTCGATGTAAGTAAAATAATGCCAAAAAATACAGTGACAAAAATACCCTTTTTCTTCACGAATTAAAAATTAGATAACCTCATTATATCTCTTCTAGGAATTTTGTTAATTCATAGTAATTTCAAATCACCAGTAACCTTATCAATTAGGTTTTCAGGTGCAGGTCCAATTGAAATACATGTGGTCGTACCAGGAGCAATCTGAGTGTGGCCTGCATCAGTCACTTCAGACCATGGTAGGTCTAAATCAATTGCATGTCTTTTTATTTCTTGTAATTCTTTAAGACCTGAAACTTTAACGACGACTTTTTCTTGACCTAACCACCAGTCATCAAACCATTCAGGATGTGATTTTCTGACATGTTCTGCACCCAAAACACATGCATGCCCTACTTGGGCTGCAATCTTTCCTTTTCCCATATCAAGATCAGTTCTTACAATAATTACTTGTTTGATATCGCCCATCTAGATATAAAAAAACATGCTTAATGAAAAACTTTTGAATCAGTCATGCTGGAAAATATAAACAACACAGCAACTAGTCCTAAAATAAGACATATGCCATACATTTTAGACAAAATAAAGAGTCTATCAACAAATTCAAAAAGCTTATGAATAAAAGCCATTAATCAAAATTATGATAAAGAAGTTCTTTATTGTTTTAACAATTTTTAGCTTACTAAGTACTGGGATAATTCAGTATGGATATGCAGAGTCAGTACCGCCATGGGTAAAAAATACAGCAAAGTGGTATGGTGAAGGACTAATCTCAGAAAAGGAATTTCTTAATGCAGTTAGATATCTAATCAATAATGGAATCATAAATTTAGAGCAAGGAACTTCAGAAATACCAAAAATTGAGCCGATAGATACTAAAGAAAAGTTAATTGAAAAAGGCATAGATCAGTTAGAAGCAAAAAATAATCTTACTGCCCTAGAATTTTTCAATAAAGCGCTAGAGAGAGACCCCACGGATATCAAAGCACTAGTAGACAAAGGAATCGTTCTTGCAAGGCAGGGAAGTTACAAGGATGCAAAAGCAGTTTTTGATAAAGCAATAGAAGTTTCAGAGTCAAAAGGGATCGTGAGCTACAAGGCAGTAGTTAATGCAGGAATTGCATTATCAATTTATGGAGACCCAGAAGAAGCAATAAAATATTTTGACAGAGTGATAGATAATGAAGAAAATGTAAAGCAAGAGACACTTCTTGCAGCACTTGTAAACAAGGGAGTAACTCTGTTTGAACAAGGAAAATATGAAGAATCACTCCCCTATTTTGATAGAGCGTTAGAAATAGAGCCTGAAAGAATTGGAGCACTGGTAAACAAGGCAAATTCTTTACAGGAACTAAAGAGATTTGATGAGGCATTTGAGTTATTCAAAAAAGCTCACCTACTAACAAAAGATCCTCTTAGCTGGAAACCCACATTTGTAATAATAAAATAGACGGTCATTAAATGCTAAAAAAAGAAAATTATAATTGACTACATATCAGCTTGATGAATGATTATTCAAAATTAACGATAGACTTGAAGCATTATTGAAGCCATTTCAGCTTTTTTGACTGTAATTTCTGAGCGTAA
>JAOTTW010000062.1 GCA_029864235.1 Candidatus Nitrosopumilus sp. | reverse complement strand
CCTGGGGCAATGGCAGCAAAACTGGTTTATCCACAAAGAAATGTAGTTGCAATGTGTGGAGATGCGGGATTTTTGATGAATGTACAAGAACTAGAAACTGCGGTAAGACTAAAACTACCAATAATAATTGTAGTATGGTGCGATAGTGATTTGGGGCTTATATCCTTAAAACAATTAGATGAATTTGGGAAAACGGCATATACAAAATTTAATAATCCTGATTTTGTAACATTGGCAAAAAGCTTTGGAGCTATAGGGTATAATGTAAAATCTGTCAAAGAATTTGAGGAAAAATTAGAGGAGGCAAAAAAAGAAAAAGAAAGACCTACAATTATTGCAGTTGATGTAGATTATTCAAGAAATCGTATTTTACTTGATGATAATTTTACTTTGTATACTTCTAGCCTTAAGGATAATCTGTAAAATGATTTATTCTATGTCTATGACAAAATATTGTTTTTGAAACATAGGGGTGAGATAAAATAATGGCTGGTTCTGGTGTAACGGAATTTCTAGCATTGCTTGCCTTGTTGTTGGGAGGAGGCATGCTAGGCGCCGGAATTATGAAGAAAATAAAATTTCCAACAATAATTGGTTTTATCATAATTGGAATGATTGCAGGTCCTTATGGATTGGGGATTGTAGAAGACGTTGAACTGATAAATCTCTTGGCAGAATTAGGAATAATTATTTTACTTTTTGTTGTGGGTCTTGAATTCAGTCTCCAAAAACTGCGAAAAGCAGGAATCAAAGCAATCATCGTTGGATTAACTGAATTATCCATTATGTTCTTCTTGGCATATGTTGGTGCTTTTTCGTTTGGTTGGTCTCATCTTGAATCATTATACCTTGCAGGAATTTTGTCAATCAGCAGTACTGCCATATCTCTTAGATTAATGCGAGATATGAAACTTGTAAAGACAAAGGAATTCAACACTGTAATCACTATTCTCATAGTTGAGGATCTAGCCGCTGTTTTACTTTTGGTAATTTTGGGCAATGCTTCAGCAGGAGAAGGAATTGAAATTGCCGATGTTGGAATACTGATACTTCAAAGCCTTACTTTTTTTATAGTTGCATTGGCAGCAGGAATCAAACTAATCCCTAAACTCTTAGAAAAAATTCAAAATCTTGATATTCCAGAGGGCCCCTTTATCACTGCTCTGGCGTTGGGTTTTGGTTTAGCTGTTCTGGCGCATTTTCTTGGACAGAGTTCAGCAATTGGCGCATTTATCATGGGAATGATAATTGCATCATCAAAGCACTCAGAAGCCATAATTAAAAAGGTATTACCTTTACGTGATTTTTTTGGAGTAATATTTTTTGTCTCAATTGGAATGTTGGTAAACATTACTGTGATTCCCAGTGTGGCATTAATCTCAATACCGATTATAATTTTGGCAGTTGTCGGCAAATTTGTAGGTAATTTCTTTGGTTCAACTATGGCAGGTCATAATTTTGTTGGAGCCTCAACTGTAGGCTCTGTAATGGTACCGCGAGGAGAATTTTCTTTTATCATGGCAAAGCAAGCAGTAGATAGTGGAGCAGTAAGAGATTCACTATATCCAGTTACAATGCTTGTAACTTTGGCTACAATGTTTTGCATGCCTTTGTTACTCAAAGTTTTACCTACTTTGGTTGACAAGTCAAGTGCAATACCTTTTAGGGTGATAAATCCTATTTTTGTAGTTGGTAAATTCTTTCACCAACTAATGGATTCTCCAAGTGATGATAGTAAACTTAACCAAATCCTAAAAGAGCATGGGCCAAAATTTTTTGTAAACATGATTATAGTTATAGCTGTATTGGCCATGATTGACTATTTTAAAGCAGACATTACCAACATATTGAATTCAAGTGGAATTCCATTACTTATTGAACCCCAAATCTTACTAACAATAATAAGTATTCTTTTAATCATTTATCCAATTATAACACTTCTTGGAAGAATAGAAAAAATTGTTTCAACTCTTGCTGATATAATATCTACAAAACTAATTCCAGCTGACACTCGCAAACTTGAAGAAAAACCACTTCACAGACTAATTCGAAATATCTTTTTTGTGGGATTTATCTTGATAATGGTTGCTATAATTCAACCATATATTACAGATATTACGTCAATGCCTTCTTTGTCTTTGATAATCGCTGGTATAGGAATCGGGCTTGCACTATTGCTCATAGCTGATACTGTATTTGTATTTCAAAAAGTTTCACATGGTCATATTATGGATAGTCTTCTCAAAGAAGATGAAGAAAAAGATGGACAGGAAACAAAATAAGAAATGATACAAACTCATATGTCAAGAAAAATAATGGCATGCATTATTTTGTCATCAGTTTTGATTGTTTTGATGTTTACTTTACAAAATGATGCCTTTGCTCAAATGTACTCCAAATCATATCCTGTTAAAGGAAATGCAACTATTTACTCTCAAACCATTCCATTTTCTGGAGAATTTTCAATAAATATGGAATACTTTATCATGATTGAAACTCATATACCGGATTCAGTTATTGCAGGAAAATCTTTTGAGATTATTATCATTCCAAATTCTGGTATCCTGACTACTTCTTTTCTAAAAGACAAGACAATGGAAACTGTAAACGTCCCATTATCACTTGGGATGGAGGATACTTTGGAGATTCCTGAAAGTATGATTGGTGAAGTACTTGTAATGCCACAACTAACTGTTATTCCAAAAATTACAGGTCCTGCTCACGTCCTTCCAGAATCATTACATTTTGATTCAGAAGTAATAGAAAAGTTTCATATTTTCACTGATGAGAATATTGGAATACATGATTCAATTACAGTTGAACTAGAACCGATGTTTAATCTTAAAAACAGCGGAATCATAAATTTATCTTTGGCAAAAATACCAATCGGTGAACAGATCTCTGATATTGTTGGAGAACCTAAAATTTCACTTGACATACCTCTAAAAAAATTTGTTCAAACACAAATTCATCTTCAAATAGCTAACGGAGAAAAACCAGAAAGTCTCAAGATAAAGCCTACTTTAATGGATGAAAACGATCAGGAAATTTTACTATCTTCTAATTCAGTTGAAATATACATAAATGGTATTCCAAAATGGAAAGTCACACCAAATCAATGGTCAGATGATTTTTTTGTGGAACCTGGCTCATACAACATACAAGCAAGATTTGCAGAAACTAGAGATGTGAACAATTCTGCAATCACATATTTTGATTCTGAAAGCATTGTTCAAACAATTACAATAACACCACATGAACAAAATCAGACACTATCTGCAGAGGATTTATGTCCTCCTGACCAAATATATGAAAATAATGAATGTAAAGAACTTCAAACCAAAGATGGACTTTTTGGAATTGGAGGTGGCGGATGTTTGATTGCTACTGCAACATTTGGTACTGAATTATCTCCTCAAGTACAATTTCTCAGAGAAATTAGAGACAGTAAGGTGATGAGTACTGTGTCAGGTACTACATTCATGGCAGGCTTTAACCAAATTTACTATTCATTTTCACCAACCATATCTGATGCAGAACGAGATAATCCATATTTTAGAGAACTGATAAAAATTCTGATTTCTCCAATGCTTGCAACCATAATGATATTGCAATTTGCTGATGACTATTCAGAGTTTGATTTGATAGTGCTTGGTAGCTTTGTTATTGTTTTAAACATTGGAATGTATGTATTTGGACCACTTTTCATTATTCAAAAAATCTACAAACATCATCAGAATTCACCATTGAAACAAAAATAATTATTATCAAATAAAAAAATCATCCTAGTTGTAACTCTAAACTGTAGAGATTGTAATCTCATCAAATAACTCTTCAGCTTTTTTGATAATTTTCTTGTCGTCTGAGTTTGGTTCTGCTGTAATGAGCACCAAATTTTCTCCAATTGGAACACTAATTATTAGTTGTTTTGTTCGTCTTGAGGCAATATAGTCTATGGGTCCTAAAATATCATCAAACTCTTGTCTCATGTTAAAATCTAATTGCATCTGCATGTATATCATTCTAACCTTCTCATCAGTTAGCAGTGGATCTACTCCTTTTTTGAAACCTCCTGCAATCAAGTGCCCAAGCTCATTTATTACTCCAACATGTCTGATATTTTCTTCTTCTAATAGTCTTGTACATGCGTTATCTAATTTTTTAATTTCTTCCACTGTGAGAATTTTCATGATCTATAGAAATTATATCATGATTTTAAATGATGTGAAATATTTGGTTTTAAAATCAATCAACATTATGTAACGCATATAATTATAAAATTCTAATAAAAGTGGTATATGTATTTCTTGTATTTCTGATGATCTTGTGCTTTATAGATATGTTGGAGATTCAAAATTATGGCAAAGTATTTGATTAATTTTGGAACTTCTGGAATTAGAAGATAGGCATTAAAATATTTAATATTCTACATGTGGATGAAGAATAATTAAATGTGGTACAACAAACAACTAATTAATTATGGATTTTAGTTATTCTTTAAAAACTTCTAAAGATATTAATCAAATTGTTTTAGACATTACCGAGAATCTAAACGATATTGGCTTTGGGGTATTGGAAACACTTGATTTTAAGGAGATATTTGAAAAAAAAGGAATAGAGTTTAAAAAAAATTATAAACTCATGGAGGTATGTAATCCAACTACTGCAAAAAATGTCTTGGAGACAAATCCCGAACTTGGTTTACTGCTTCCATGTACCATTGCAATATATCAAGAAAATAATCAAAATATCATCAGTTTAGCAAAACCTACTTCCTTACTATCTATAGTTTCTAATGATAATTTACAAAAATTAGCCAAGGAAATTGAAGAGAATCTTATTGAGATAATTGAAAAATCAAAATGACTGTTGAAAATCAAAAAGAATATTCTAGTTATGGAGACTATTCTATTTCTGATAAACTAGAACTATTTTTACCAAAAACACAAATTACAATTGAAAAAAAAGAAAACTGTTTCTCATACTATCGAAAAAACTCTGAAAACCAAGAACTAAGAAAGTCTATTCCTGGAAATAAAGAAAAGATACGAATAGAGATTGCACCTGTCTTACCACTAAATCTTCCTGCTAAAAAAACAAATGATTTGATGTTTCTTAGACTTTTAGAATCTATTTTTGTTGAAAAAAATTCCACAACAAATATTCTAGTAGAGTTTCCAATTGAGATTGGAATTTTTATTGTAAATTCAGATGAAACCCGGGATTTTTTTGATTGCTTTACATGTGAACCGATGCACTCTAGATTTGCTTTATATGGAACGCCAGAAAATGGCAAACTTTGCATGTATGGCAAGGTAAAACTGCTTGAAGAATCAGAGAATCCGCAACCATATGTTTTTGCAAAGATGAAGGTAACTATAACCAACAAATTAAACAAAGGTGCATCTATTGGAAAATTGGTTTTTCCTGTGACACATCACAATATCTATTATGTCGATAATACATCAGATGCCCACATTGATGATATTGATGCATTAATCAAAAAGGAACCTGCAGGTAACTTTATTGAGATAAAACATGTTGATTACTCAAAAAAAGACAAAAGCTTGAAGACTGCACCAACAACTGATGTCAAAGGAGAAAAAGAAAAATTTACAATGGAATGGGGTTTTGACTGATGGCCTTTGAGATTTTAGATACACAAATAATGGATACTGGAATAACTGTTGGACGTCTTTTAATTACTGCAATAATTGCCCTTGCCGGCGTATTAATCGGAAGGATTGCACGTGTACTTTTCAAGAAACGATTTGCACCAAACATGCCAATTGACACTGCCAAGAGTCTTGAGAAACTAATCTATTATGGAATTATTATTATTTTTCTTCTAGCTGCTACTGCTAGTCAAGGAATAGATCTTGGAGGATTAGTTATTGCTGGAGGATTTATGGGTATTGTAATTGGCTTTGCATCACAGTCAGTAGTATCTAATCTGATTTCAGGATTATTCTTGATGATTGAAAAACCCGTAAGACAGGGTGACAACATTGAATTGCCAGATTCCAATGTTTCAGGCAAGCTAATAGACATTACTACATTCTCATCTAGAATTCAACAGTTTGATGGAACAGTTGTAAGGATTCCAAACGAAAAGATGTTTACATCAAATATTAGAACATTTGCGTTATCTGAGATTAGACGAAGTGATGTGACTGTTGGAATTGCATACAAGGAGAACATTAAAAGGGCAATTTCAGTAATGAAAGATGCCATTGAAAAGAATATGGTGTATTCATTAATGGAACCTGCCCCCACATTTTGGGTCACAGAACTTGCTGATAACAGTGTAAACATTTGGGTAAGAGTATGGCATCCACGAGATGATCTGGCTGAGGTTATGCCTAATCTATTAGTAGTAATAAAAGACGCACTAGATAAAGAAGGAATTGAGATTCCATTCCCACAAAGAGTAATTTGGCAAGGCAATTCAAATGAATAGAATTAGATATGATTTTTTAGGATTGATTAATTAATACTTTACAGGAAAATTAGAGAATGCAAAATTATAATGTCAAAAAAATTTTGGTTCCATTAGATGGTTCACAAAACTCCTTAAGAGGATTAGAAAAAGCAATATATTTTGCAAGACAATGCGGTGCAAAAATTACCGGTATTTGTGTTGCCTACGTTCCACCAAAACTAGCCTTTGTTTCAGTTAAAGGTATAGATTCAACAACAAGAAAAAAAATTGATACATTCTTGGATAAAGCAAAGACCATTTCAGCAAAGAATGGTGTGGACTTTGAAGGTGAGGTGGTTTCTGGTTCCGCTGAAAAAGATATTCTGGATTTTGCAAATAAATGGAACTATGATCTAATAGTGATTGGCTCTAGAGGTGCAGGTTCTACAGATAAATCTTATATTGGAAGCATTGCAAATCACATTCTTCACAACTCTTCAATTCCTGTCTTGGTTGTAAAATAATATTTGTGATTATCCTCGTCTCTTGAAATATATCAAGATTGCAGCACCTGCAATACTACCTATGATCATGGCTAAACCAATCAGCCATCCTTGCGAAAACCAATTATAATTTGTAACAATTACTATCCCAATTAAAAAGGCAATTACAATGACTAGTCCTGAAATTATTAAATTCTTTATCATTTTAAAATTAAATCCTATCTAAGATTTTCCTTTTTTTCTTTGCAAACTCGGTATCATTTAAAATTCCTAATTCTTTTAGCTTTGCAAGTTTTTCTAGTAATTCCAAGCTAGAATTTCCATATTGTGTACCAATCTTGATTCTTCCTACAATTGCTTCAAAAAAGTAAAAGAATCCGCTGCTAATTTTTTTATAGAGTTTTGGGCTTTCTTTTTTTAAAATATTTTCCTGCTCTATGCTTTTTTCTTTGATTTTTAAAGAACTATTCTTTAGTGATTCCCAATAGTGTTTTGATTTAATGAATTCAGCTCCAGTTTTAGTAGTTTTTTCTATTTTAGTCATAGCACCTCTGCCAATCTGCTTTCCATGTTCTACTGTTTGATCATATTTTGTTACTATATTATCCAATACACTATCATGATTTTTCTTAACTGGATTTTTGAATAATTTTTCGGATTTTTTGTTATCTTTTAGCATTAATCTTGGTTTCCTACTTTTTAATAAGAATTGGATTATTTTAACATCTTGATTTTTAGGCTATACTAATTGTTATATGATTAGTTTTTAAATTTAATTTAAATTGGTCAGATAGATGTTTATAATTACTTAAATACACTATCTAGGATAATTTTTGACTTGTTTACCTGTCGGGGCACATCTTTGTTCCAAAAATATACAGTCTATGTTCTAAAAGATACAAGGTTATTTCAAGTGCCTCTAACATATTCATTTTTTTGAAAAATTCATAATAATCCAATCAATCTATTGCACAAATAATGGCTGAAAGAGCGTTTTTGGCATCACTTCCAACTAAAGATAACTGACTTTACTTTAGGACGTACTTGCATTGGATTACAGTTTGCATGATATATTATCTGTTAAAAATTATTTGCGAATATCTTACAGTTTGTGGCATGCTTTAATGATATTGTTCTGAAAACTGGTGTCTTGTATTTATTATAAAACATTTACAAAACTCTTAAAGATGGTAAAATGATATTTAATGGTTATCAAACTTTTAACAACTACTTATTTCTATTAACATAGACATACAAAGTATTAGAATCATCTATTTTGATGTTGATTGCTCTAATTCTACTTTTGTAGAGAAAGAATTTTTTTCCAGCATCTGTAATTACACCTGAAATTTTTATCAATTTGTTGTCTATCAGAAACTGCATCTTGCGGTACACTGTACGCAACGGAATGTTGTTTTCTTTATTTATCTGCAATATTGACTTTGGCTCATCAATAGTACAAAATAGAATATCTCTTAAAGCAGAATCAGCCATGCAGTTTAGAAAAGCATTCTGTAATTCACTGTCTATAATTTTTTCATGCTCTACATTAGATTTAATGTTAATTTGTTCCATATTTTAAAAATATATCCAAAATATTTGTTAATATACTACAGTTTGTGGTATGCCTTTTCATGTAACAGTATACTGGATAATAAATTACCAAGATAAAATTGACCTTCTTCTATGAGTCGTGTTGCATGAATTTCCATTCTATCATATCTGGTTTAATGTTAAACAATTAATCCGATTGAGTTCAAAGAAAAAATCTATAATTCAGATAAATTTTTAAGAATTGAATTCATTCTGACTACCCCTTGTATTTTGTCATGATTGTCAATTACAGGCAAAATACTAACTTTTTTTGAATACATTAGGTCTAGCACATCCCATATTGGTTGGTTTAAAAAAGCATAGATTAATGGTTTCGACATCACATCACTTGCTACAACCTTATCCAAAGTTGATATTGGTACTTTGGCATTGTTTTCAATTATTGTTCTTAGTATATCCTTTAGTTTGATGATTCCAACAGGAATGTCTTCTACAAAATTGCTATCCATTACTATTGCTGAATCTAGATCCATCTGAAGTATTTTTTTTATTACCTGTATTAGTGAGTCTTCTACTTTAACTGTAATAAAATCCATAGACATAAAATCTGAAACTGAAATAAAGTGGCTTTTTTTATCCTGCATGTAATCCAATTATGATTTTACGCATACATGATTATTACTTCATAATGATTTTGCCATTTATGGCAAGATGTCTTTTTGTATGTTGGATGTAATAAAAATTTTGATGTTTTCTAAATAATAAAAAACTGTTTAGTTGTACAGCAAGTACAATACTCTGTAATATTTCTCGCGTACATCTTTGAGCTCCATTCTAAGCTTTACAATTTTGTCAGTTATTTCAGATACCTTCTTGTTAAAGTCTGCAGGCTGGGGTGTTTCCTTTGTGATTTTGTTAAGATTTGCTTTTTCAATCTTCTTTGCCTCGTTGATTGATAAAATGATTGGAATTAAATTAACAATGGTATAGCCTATAATTAAAATCACAATGGTATCAAGAATTTTGGCAAAAGTCTCTCTAGGGGTAAGTGTTTCATAGGCGTTTGCAGCATCAATTGCCATTTGTGTATCAAACAATTCAAAAATCTGTATGTATACATCAATTGAAACAAAGAGAGCAATTGCAAACAATGAAAGAAAAACTTTTTTTACAAATTCTGTCGCAAAGGGTCTAGTACAGCTAATTTTTTTCTTTTCAATCCAACTGGCTACTCTTCTATTAATCCAAAAAATTGCAATAAAACCAACAATTAAAATTGCTAGAGAAAACTGCAATGTAAAATCAGTCATCAAAACTTGATTTAGTGGAATTAGCTTTGAGTTTGCAATTTGAGT
>JAOTTW010000061.1 GCA_029864235.1 Candidatus Nitrosopumilus sp. | reverse complement strand
GGATCCGCAGTACTATGTTGACAGATACAACAATGAGCCAAAATACAAGGAATGGTTTGATGATAATTATTCAGAGTATTCTTCTATTTATCAGGCAGTTGGGTTAGAGGAGCCAAAAGAAGAATCAAAACCAAAAAAAATTATTGGGGAGTGTGGTAAAGGTACAATTCTAGTAAATGGTGTATGTACACCTGAAAAAGCAAACACAGAAGGTGGAGGTTGCCTAATTGCCACAGCTGTATATGGTTCAGAGATGGCCCCACAAGTACAATTTCTCAGAGAAATTAGAGATAGTAAGGTGATGAGTACTGAGTCAGGTGCATTATTTATGACAGGATTCAACCAATTCTACTATTCGTTTTCACCATATGTTGCAGACTATGAAAGAGAAAACCCGGTATTCAAAGAGATGGTAAGACTTGGAATTACCCCAATGTTATCAACTCTTTCTATAATATCAATGGCAGATTCAGAAGAGAAGATTGTTGGATACGGAATAGGTGTGATCTTGATGAATCTTGGAATGTATGTTGGAGCACCTGCAGTATTAATTTACAAAGCAAGAAAAAGAGTTAGGTTTTAATCATAATACTTTTTGAGTATCGACATGGGCAAGCTGAGCAGAAACCTAAGAATTTGCGGAGAGTGTGGAATTGCATATACCTCAGTTAGTTTTACAAAATATATTGACCAGTGCCCAATTTGCAATTCAAGAAGATATGAGTCTATTCCAATAAGGACAGATGGAGACTAGTATTATCTTTGAATTCAATATAGATTTTTTAATAGAAATAAATAGAATAGAGTAATGTCTGAAGATCCAGAAATTGAAAAGATAAAGCAAAGAAAACTAGAAGAGATGCTAAGACAGCAAAGTCAACCACAGATTCCATTAGAAATTGCTGATCTGGATGGAACAAATTTCGATCAAATAATATCATCAGAGAATCCAACACTTGTAGATTTTTGGGCAGAATGGTGCGGTCCATGTAAGATGATGCATCCGGTATTTGAGAGCCTCTCAAAGAAATATCCAAATGTAAAATTTGCAAGGGTTAATGTTGATCTAAATCAAAATATTGCTATGAGATTTAGTGTACAATCAATTCCAACATTTATCATGTTCAAGTCAGGTCAGATTGTTGATAAAATGATGGGAGCAGTTGGCGCTCCTGGAATCAATATGATCTGCAAAAAACATTCTAAATAACACAAAAAAATTAATTAACAAATTAACATGCTTTTTTAAAAATATATTACAAACTGAATCTTAAAATTTAACTTAGAAATTTTGAAGAATAGTATTATTTAGTATGCATATGCTGCATCCTTTTCTCTTTGAATTTCTACTATTTCATTTAGAACTTCTTGTTCTTTAGGACTAAGCTTGTACATGTATTTTTTTAAGATCTGTTTTGCCTCATGTGATGGAGGTAATGTGTAGTACACATCTTCTTCAAAGATTTGTCTTCCAATGGTTACATCTTGAACAGAACATGCAACTTCTTGTCCTTCTTTGGCAGAAGTTACTGTTTTTCCTTCATGTTGCAGCTGATGTACAATTCCAACTTTTCTTCCGTTCTTGTTCATAAATGGAATCTTTTGTCTCAATGTTCCAGTATCAACTCTGATTCCAAATACTGCAGGGCTGTTATTTCGAAATACATATCCTTTCAAAAAAGTAAACTTTGCAATAGGGGTAAACTCTGCAAATACTGCATCTTCTTCATGTGCAATATCTTCTTCAACCCATGCATTATAATTATCAATTAAACTGTAAATGACTCTGTCTTCAAATATTCGGATATGGCTTCCTTCGGATTCATCTTTAGCATCTGGAAGAATCTTTACGTTAAATGCCAACACAACCCCAAAGTGTCTATTTTTTTCCTTGATTGCCTTTGCCTCCATTATATCACGCCTGTTTATAGGTCCAATGTCGGCCTTTGCAATAGGAACCTGTGAGCGTCGAAGCATCTCAACTATTGCCTCAAGAGAACCAATTGTATCACATTTTAGAATAATTCCATTTGTTTCAGTATCAATAAAGACAGACTTCATTTCTGACTCAATTAGCTTTGTAAATTTTTCTATATCAGCTGAAGTTGATGCAACATAGAGAGTACTTCCTGGTAGAACGCCTTCTAATTCAGGTGATGCAATTTTCAGGCCAGCTGCCGCATTAACACTATCAACGGGTTTAAATTTATCTCGGGGATCTCTCATCTCATCAAGAGGTTTTGGTAATAGTATTGCCTTTGGTTTTGTAACAATTACAGAATCTCTTTTTGCAACAACAATGCTATCGCTTTTCTTTATTGCTCCATCAATCAAGATAATGTTTGCAGTTTGTCCAAGACCTATCTCATCATTTACTTCAAGAACAATTCCACGTGGGTCTTTTTCTTCCTGGTTGAGCCTCTTTTGCAGATATTGCTGTGTAAGTCCAACTAGCACTGCAAGAAGTTCAGGAATTCCAACTCCAGTTCTTGCAGAAATTGGAACGATTGCAATTTCCTGTTTGAAATCCTTTACC
This sequence comes from Candidatus Nitrosopumilus sp., assembly GCA_029864235.1. Lineage (GTDB taxonomy): Archaea > Thermoproteota > Nitrososphaeria > Nitrososphaerales > Nitrosopumilaceae > HKST03. The sequence goes on along the minus strand of JAOTTW010000061.1, from coordinate 7,558 downwards.
CTGTAAAATGCCTCAGATCGATATCCAAGAATTGAAAGGGTACCTACTACGTCATAGATTTTTTGATCAAGATCTGTTTGAATTGATGTATCTTGTTCTTTGATTGCCTTTGAGATGAACTGAGTTTCAGATTTTCTCCAACCGGACATCTGATCACATTTGTTTAGTGCAATAACAAATGGAACTTTTCTGCTCTGCAAAATTTTAAGACTTTCATTTGTCTGTGGTTGGAATCCGCGATTTACATCAACTACAAGTATTGCGATATCAGCAGCTGACCCCCCACGTGCTCTAAGATTAGTAAATACTTCATGTCCAGGTGTATCAATAACTAGAATTCCCGGTACCTGATTTTCGGATTCTTCGAGTTTTTTGTATAGTGGGCCACATGTATTCTTAATTGTCTGGGTTGGGAGAAAACTCGCTCCAATATGTTGCGTGATTCCACCTGCTTCACGGCCCTGAACACCAGTACCTCTAATTCGATCTAAAAGAGATGTTTTACCAGAGTCTACGTGACCTAGAACTACCACAATGGGTTGACGAATCTGCAAGCCAGATCACTCAAATGCTACCCTCGATTCATGTTCAAAACTTTGTTGTGAATCAGATGCATGTATGATATTTTCACTAAATCCTAATCCAAAATCTCCTCGGATCGAGCCAGGTGCTGCTTCAAATGACTTTGTAGTTCCAATCATAATTCTTGTAGTTGCAATTGCATTGTTTCCTTCAATGATTGCAGCAACTACTGGTCCTGATGTAATAAAGGATGTAAGCTCACCAAAGAAGGGTTTGTCTTTGTGAACTCCATAAAAGTTCTCAGCTTGTGTTTGGGTAAATGTAAACATCTTTAATTTTAAAATTTTAAATCCCTTTCTTTCAAATCTGGATATTACTTCACCTACTAAGTTTCTAGCTACTGCGTCAGGCTTTACAATGAATAATGATTGCTCAGTCAATTCTACTTCTTTTTAATTCCACCCTTAACGTATTTTTTGGTCCATTTTAATTTTCTTGGATCACGTTTTAGATCGAGTGCATTTTTCTTGCATTTAGATGAACAAAACCATAAAACAGTTCCATCATTTTTTGCAAGCATGGTACCAGAGCCTTTTGCAACAGGTCGGTCACAGAAATTACATGGTTTGACTAAAAGACTCATATTCTACTTTCACCTATTTGATCTTCTTTGCTTCTCTTTCGGTTTCTCTTAACATTAAGATCTCTCCTAATCTAACAGAGCCCTTTACATTTCTTGTAAGAATTCTACCTTTATCCTTACCGGAGAGAACTTTTACTCTAACTTGAATAACTTCGCCAGCAATGCCAGTTCTACCAACAATTTGAATAATTTCAGATTGAATTACTTCTTCACTTGTAGTGCTCATTGATCAGTCTTTCCACCTTTAATTTTAGCAATTGATGAGATAACTTGGTCAACAATATGTTGAGCATCACCAGCATCCAAAATTGCTGCAGCGGCAGAAGTAATGTCAATGCCCAAAGATTTTCCTAGTTCTTGTTTGCTTGGAACAAAGGCATATGATGCTCCTTGTTCTTCACATAATATTGGAAGGTGAGCAACTACTTCTGGTGGTTCAACATCTTCAGCTATAACTATTAGTTTGCTTGTTCCACGTTCAATTGCCTTTGTAGCTTCGTTAGTTCCTTTCTTGACTTTACCGCTGGTAGATGCAACTCTAACAGCCTCAAGTATTGGATTAACCAAGTCTGCTGGTGTCTCAAATTTTACATAATAAGCTTTACCCATCTTACGTCACCCTTAGGGATCATTCTCCATTCTCATCATGCAAGCGTTTGGTTTTAAAAGTGTTATCTGGAAATGATGAGCTTGGATTTTTCCATAAATTCAGACATTAGAGAATCTAGTTTTTGCTTGTTTTCAGCTTCTACATATATCCTAATGATTGGTTCTGTACCACTTGGTCTAATCATCACCCAGCTTTTTTGATCAATAGGAATTTTGATACCATCAGTAATATTTGAATTAGGATATTCTTCTATGAGTTTTGCAATCAATTTTTTTGCATCATTTCTAGAACAAGATATTTTATCTTTAGTGGTAAAGGAAGAAGGAAGATCAGTTATTTCTTCAGATAATTTTCTGTCTGAATCTGCCAAAAGATCTAACATTAACGCAAGGGTCATACAACCATCCCTAACCTGATTGTGTTTTCCATACATGAATCCCCCATTTTCCTCAAAACCGATCAGAGCCTTAGTTGGAACCATTTTGCGTGAAACCTCAACGCTTCCAACCTTTGTTCGAATCACTTGAGATTCATATTGCTTCGCAATAACTTCAATATTTGATCCAGAGTTCAGACATGTAATGACAAGTGATGTTGGATTTTTTTTTAAGATATGTTTTGTCAATACAAGTGCAGATTTGTCGCCAGTAAGAATCTCTCCATTATCATCACAGAAAATACTTCGATCACCATCTCCATCAAATGCAATTCCAAGATCGGCATTATTTTTTCTTACAGCATCAGATAATGTAGAAAGATTTTGGGGTGTTGGTTCTGATCCACGCCCTGAAAATTTACCATCAATGTTTTGATTTATCAAAATTGTATCACATTCTAAATTTTTGCATAGAATTGGTGCAGATACTGCTTGTGCACCATTACCTAAATCCAACACAACTTTGAATTGTTTTGATTTTATATTGTTAGAATCAACTTGTGAAATAATTCCATCTAGATATGCTTGATTTGCTCTGTCTTCTATTCGTGTTTTTCCCCATCTAAATGAATTCTTTATCCATTTTTTATTAAGAAAAATATCTTCAATCACTAGCTCATCTTCTCTTGAGATTTCAACTCCATCTTTAGCAGCAGGTTTGATTCCATTATATTGTGGAGGATTGTGAGAAGCAGTAATCATTATACCACCAGAATAATCCAATGTCTTTACTGCATATTCAAGACATGGAGTTGGAACTAGTCCTGAGTTGTTACAATCAAGTCCAGCATAATTTAGTGTGGCACAAATAACTTTAGCAATTATAGGACTCGAATCTCTTCCATCATAGCCAATTAGTATTGGTCCTTCTTTGAAGTATGTTGCAACTGCAAGTGTCATATCATGTATAAATTCTAGATTAAAATTTTCATCAAATATTCCGCGAATTCCATTTGTTCCAAAAAATTTTGCCATAAGTTTGTGCAATAATAGATAAATTTGTGTTTAATGGCAAATCCGTTGCGGGAGTCGCCCAGCCTGGTCAAAGGCGTAGGGCTTAGGACCCTATCTCTTAGGAGTTCGTGGGTTCAAATCCCACCTCCCGCACTACAAATAGGGTGGAAATACTTAATATTTTGACATGTATACAAATATTGTTCCCTAATGATTCCAAAAGAGATTCAAGATAATATCAACTCCAAGTCAGTCAAGAATTTCCTAAAGGGATTTCATTCAGAATCCACAAAAGAGTCGTACTGCAAAAAGCTTGTGCAGTTTTTGGAATTTCACAATAACATAACAGCTGACAAGTTACTTCTACAAGCAAAAAAGAATCCAAAAACAATTCAACACATGATTATTGATTACATTGAAGAAAGAAAGTCCAAAGTCAGTGGTTCTACTTTACAGCAGACAAGAGCTGCACTAAAGCATTTTTTTGAGATGAATGACATTGAAGAAGGAATAAACTGGTCAAAGATATCCAAAATTATTCCTCATGCAAAAAAGACTGGCAGTGACAGGGCACCTACAATTGAGGAGATTCGTCTTATGCTGGAATTAGCTGATACCAGAACAAAATGTGTGATATTGATGTGTAGCAGCTCAGGAATTAGAGTAGGAGCATTTGATGGAATGACTTGGGGAGATTTATCTCCAATTTCTCAGAAACATGACGGAAAAAAAACTATAGTAGCTGCCAAGCTTACAGTCTACAAGGGAGAACGAGAAGAATACACTACATTTGTCACACCTGAATGCTATGCTATACTTGAACAGTACAAAAAATCAAGGGAATCAATTGGTGAGAAAATCACTTTACGATCACCGCTTATCAGAGATTCCTGGGACAATAATACATATCGCAAAGACAAGAGAAAAGAGCCCAAAATGGCAAAACCCCTTGCATCTAAAACCATAGCCAACATGATGGGTGAATTCCTAAAGAAAATCAACCTGCGAGAAGCTGATTCTGACACACATGAATTCAAACAAATTCACGGATTTCGCAAGTTCTTCAAGACTAATGCAGAGCGTGCCTGCAAGACAATAGATGTTGAAAAACTAATGGGTCATGCTGAAAACTATTACAAGCCTTCTCTGGATTATCTCCTAGTAGAGTACATCAAGGCTATTCCATACTTGACAATATCTGAAACAGTTGAACTCAAAGACAAGCTAAAACAGCAGATGGTCATTAGTGACAAAAAAGTAGGCGAGATTGAACGGGATAATGTATCTTTGCAAGACAGGCTAAACAAGCTTGAGAACAGTTACGGTTCTCTCAAAGAAATACTAGAAGATGTCTTGCTTGCAAGAACAAAATCAAAATAGTCTTAATTTTAATTGGATTTTTACATGAGATTAACCATAGAACACCATTGGTGTATGACATTCAGGAATTGTTTAGATGGATTATTGATGTATCGGTAATTCAATTGTTAGAAGGAAAGAAGATCAAAAAGTCGGATTTTATAATTACAGAAAACTATCATATCAGATTGGGAGAAGATATTGCAAAATTACTCATAGGGAAAATTAACTCAAACTTTAATGCTAAATATAATTACAAGAATGGTAAGAACTATTCATATCAGATTATCATGCAAGATAATTTACAACAGTTAGCAAATTTCATCATGGAGAAGAAGAAAGAATTTGATTTTGTTATTCCTAAAATGAATTTGAACAGAAATGATAATGTAGAATTGAGAGAGAAGATTTTGAATATGACTTCTGATGATAGAAAGAAACTAGGAATTAACAAATCAACATTCTGGTATATCAAGAAGAATTTGTCAGAAGGGAAAACTCCAAAAATCTATGAAAAAATTATGTTAAGAATTCAATAAAATTACTTTTCAAAAACCAGTTTGGTTAACATCATAATAACGTAAATTAAAGATAGGGATGTTTTATGATCAAAATCGGATAGGTCTGTGTAAGCATGACATATATTGTTTCTTTGGTTCATAGCATCATTATCGGTAAATTTGATCCTTAGATATCGAGTTAGATTTTCTCCAAAAAATATGCTACCTCTAGAGATTAGTGTGCCAAGTAATACATTACAAATAATATCATTTTCAATTCGTGTAGTGTGAATTCCTTTAAGTTCTAAAAGTTGCCTTACAGTGTATTCTATTTGAGGAATCAGATTGTGAATTGATGAAATAAAATCTTTGGCTAAATGCCTTTCAATACCATGCTTGATAATTTCTATAGTCGTTTCATCGTGTAATCCAAAGCTTTTGATATAATCCACGTAATCGTCTACGGTAATTTGTTTATCATTCTCCAAACTTTCTACACTAACAGAAAGAATTGATTCCATTAAAGTAATAGTTCGAATAAAATCACCCTTAATTTGAGATTGCTTAATTTCTTCATCTGTTTTATTGTGGGATGTGGGTTGTTTTTTACTAAAAGAAGTTGAGGGAAACAAGGAATGTAACGGGTATTTTTTATTCAGTTCTTCTACAAGTCTTTCAGTCTTATCTACGTCGGGTATCATATCTACAAAATTAGCAATCGAACTAATTTTTTCAAAACCGTTTTTTCCAGGAATGTCCAGCTTTGGTAAAGTAAATTTCTGTGTAATGGTTTTCCAATGTATGTGTTCATAAGAATTTTTTATTTTCTGACTTAACTGATTTATTTTTTCATTATCATTTAGTCTCTGATATTCCTTTTGTGCTTTTTCATAATGATGAATCATTAACAAACCTTCAGTTTGTTTATCTCCCTCTTCTTCGAATTTTCTTGCAAGCCTCAGGATAATTTCTTTTTTAGTTTCATCTTGATTTTTTTTATCAAGATCACATAGTGTGATCACAGTACGTAATAATGACTCAACTATATGGTTATGTTCTTCTTCTGTTTTTGATATTAATAATTTGATTAATTTTGATAGATCTTCTTTGTTTACAATTTGCAGTTTTGCAATTACTTCTGAAGGCTCAATTAAATAACGTGGCTTATCTTTTAATTTTTTAATCAAATTTAAAGAGGCGGCATTAATGTCATTACTCAGATTTAATTTGTAAATCTTGTTTAGATTATACGCTGTTACAAGCAATTTAATGCTATTGAGAAAATTTTCTTTGTCAAGTGATTTCTCGGCACTTTTTAGGATAAGTTTAGTGGCAACTATAAGATGAGTGCCTTTCTCTAATAGATAGCAACCAATTGCATAATGCCATTTCAGCAAAACGGTTTTGACTTCTTCTAATCTTGTTTTGTAGTAACTTAGATTCTCAGAATGTTTTGCAACAAAATTATCTATTGCCTCATTAATTTGTTTAAGATCGGGTTCAAAATGCTCCAACCAATTTCCCATAATGTGTATAGTCCATGCTAGATCCGTTTCTTTCTGAAGATTTTCTTTTTCATTTTCTGAGCTTAGGCGATATGCTTCATTGATCAAACTAGCTGTTGTGTAATTCAACAACTCTTCAACTTCTATAGTGTTAAATTCATTCCAAAGTTCTTTTGGATCTTTATTTTCCGACACAAATCATGACTAATCCTATTTTATTTAAATTCCATAGACTTCAAAACAAAACAATATCTTCAACTTGCCAAGAAATTTTTTACAATTTCTTTTTCCACATTTTTCTCAATCATTTAGTAACATCACCTTTCATCCTACCGATCAATCTATTGACTTCTTTATCAGAAAACTGTTCTTCCTTGTTTTCCAAGAAATAATTGATATTATTCAAGCTTCTGACTTTAACATAACCGTAATCCTCATGATAATTCATGTTCCCCTGAATTGACAAAAGGATACTAGTTACCGGGGGTTTTTTTGGACTAAACCAGGAAGATTGAAGCGAAATCCACAACACTCTTCCCCCTCTATCTACTTGCTCATGAGGTGGAATTCCTTGATGATTCTTGTAGTAAAAAGAACTCCAGTTTTTTACCTCAATAACACAAACGCCTCTTCTTGATACAACAACAAAATCCATTTGTGCAGATTTTAGATTCCTTTTTCTTCGATAAGTAACATAGTCTTTTAGTTCTTTATTCACTCCACAAAAAATATGATAATCATCAGACAATTTTGAGAGTTTTTCTAAGGCTAAAACTTCTCCTCGTGCACCTCTATATTCTATACTATCTGTATGTTCTTCGATTTTGTTTATTTTCCGTTTTTTATTCCAACGACTAAATTTTGATATTATTCCCTTGTTTTCTAGTGCATCATATTCCTCCGTTAATTTTTGATGGATTTTAGATATATCATCAAGGGATTTGACTTCTTTTGGCATATTTTTTAGGAATTCCTTTGTGGCTTCTGAAATTCCATAAATTATTGCCATAACATAGAATTTTGTTATTG
>JAOTTW010000060.1 GCA_029864235.1 Candidatus Nitrosopumilus sp. | reverse complement strand
ATTATTGCTTTTGATGATAATTACATCCTTCTTGATAATTTCAATCCCAACTGCACATGCTGAACAAATTATAATTAGTGTACCTTCAAATTCTGCTACTCCTGGATGTGAGGAAACAAATCAATGTTATATTCCATATAAAATAATGATTCATCCTGGCGATGAAGTAGTTTGGAGTAATGATGACATTGCAGCTCATACTGTGACAAGCGGAACACCTACGGGTGGGCCTGATGGTAACTTTGATAGTTCATTGTTTATGGCTGCAACCACATTTTCACATATGTTTGATTCTGAAGGAACATTTCCTTACTTTTGTATGGTTCATCCTTGGATGAAGGGATCAGTAATTGTGAGTAGCTCTGGAAATTCTCAAGCAAATCTTGAAAAAATCACAGTTGGTTCCGAAATGCCTACCACTGATTCTAATACTGTTTCTAGTGAATCTACAATGAAAGTAATTAATACTGATCTTGCAATAAAATATGATATTACGAATGGTAGTGTAGTTAGTATTTTTCCAGATGTAAATGCAAATTCTCTAATTGTAAAAATTGATACCATTAACGCAGGAGAAATAACTCTAGAATTACCAAGATCACTTATTGATGCAAAGATTGACAACGTTGATGATGTCTTTTTCACACTGGTTGATGGTGAAGAAGTAGACTATGAGGAGTCTGTAACAGATACACATAGAATACTGACAATCCCATTTACTGAAGGTACTGAGGAGATCGAGATTATAGGTACCTTCGTTGTTCCAGAATTTGGTACAATAACAATAATGATTCTAGCAGTTGCAATAATATCAATTATTGCAGCGTCTGCAAAGTCAAGACTCAGCATTATGCCAAGATTATAAGTATCCACTCATTTTATTTATGCAAGCAATTTACAATACCATCTAATTTGTAAATCATTATTTTCATTGTGTTTTTGGGGTCCTCAAAATAATAATTAATGCATTAGATGCGGAACAAAACTTGTATGAAAAGATATCTTTAAAGTTGATTTTGAGATGTTGTATTCTAATTTATTCAAAAATCATTATAATCTTATGTAAAGAATTTCAATGAGTATGTTGTAATATAACTATGGATCCTAATGCACAAAAAATGATTGATGAAATAATGTATGAAACAAATGAAAAAATAAATGCAATTGTAAATGAAATTAGAAATATTCGATTTACCAAAATGGATGAAAATGAAAAACAAATAAAATGTGACAAATTAAGGGAAGAATTTGAAAAAGTCATGCTCAAAGAAGAGAAAAAAATAGAAGAAGTGATGAAAAAATACCCATGAAAATTGATGAAGTTGATACAGATTATGAGACTGTCAAGATAGACAAAGTCGGAACACTAGATCCTTTTACAGGTGCAATTCTATTCAAAGATGAAAAAGTAGAATTTGTAATGTCTGGTTTTTCATCTGAAGTAGCAGGTTTTATTTCTGATTTTTTGGAAGGAAAACGTGAAAGTCCTCCTACAATTTATCGTCTAGTCGAACAAATTTGTGAGGAAAATGAAATATTCTTAGTTAAAGTCAAAGTCTATGAAAGCGGAGGTATCTTCAGAGCCAATCTGTACTTTACTGGCAAAAAAGACATGATGTTTAGAAATTTTAGAGCCTCTGATGCAATTGCATTGGCAACGTACTATAACATTCCAATTCTAGTAAGAAAGTCACTTTTAAAGAAAAATCAGAACAAATAAAATTTTAATCCTCTGAATTTTTATTACTCAAATATCTTTAGATGGATTCTGCATTTGTCTGAAAACACCGTAGACCTTGGAATATATGATATTATTTACAAATGATAAATACAAAATGATTTCATATGTTGCATGATACGAAAGGCAATCATAATTGGTGCAGCTGGTAGAGATTTTCATAACTTTAACACATATTTCCGTGACAATCAAAACTATAATGTAGTTGCATTTACAGCAGCTCAGATCCCATTCATAGAAAACAGAACATATCCTTGCGAACTTGCTGGAAATATGTATCCTCATGGAATCCCAATTTTTTCTGAAGACAAACTCCTAGAACTTATTTCAGAGTTTGATGTTGATGAAGTTTTCTTCTCTTACAGTGATGTTTTATATGAAAATGTGATGCACTTGGCCTCAAAGGCCATCTCTACTGGCGCATCGTTTTCTTTTCTTGGGCCAAAAGATACACAACTTAAATCAAAAAAACCTGTCATTTCTATCCTCGCAACTAGGACTGGTGCTGGTAAAAGTACTATCTCAAGAATGGTGATAGATGTAGTAAGAAAAGCCGGTCTAAAACCGGTGGTGATTAGACATCCAATGCCCTATGGAGATCTTAGAGTTGCAGTGCAACACTTTAGGAGTTATGATGACTTTAAAAAATATTGCATTACTGTTGAGGAAGAAGAAGAATATACAGATCATATTAAAAATGGAGTAGATGTATTTGCAGGAGTTGACTACAAACTAATTCTTGATCAAGCTGAAAAAATCTGTGATATAATAATATGGGATGGTGGCAATAATGATTTTTCATTTTACAAATCTGATCATACCATAGTGGTAGCAGACCCGTTAAGAGCAGGTCATGAAACCCTTTATCACCCAAGTGAGGTAAATGTAAGACTTGCAGATACAATAGTGATTAACAAGGTAAATGTAGCATCTCTAGACATGGTAAAAAAGGCAGAGGAGTCTTGTATGAAACTAAACAATAATGCCAAGATGTTCAAAGTAAATTCTGAGGTAGTAGTAGATCTGCCTGAAATAATCCGAAAAAAAAGAATACTTGTAGTTGAAGATGGTCCATCAATTACACATGGCGAGTTGCAAGGAGGAGCAGGAGTTTCAGCAGCAAAGAAGTTTAATTGTTTGCTTGTTGATCCAAAAGAAACCGCAGTAGGTTCGATAAAAAGATCTTTTGAAAAATATCCTTGGATGGGTCCAGTTTTGCCTGCTCTGGGATACAGTCTTCATCAACTACAAGATCTACAAGATAGCATCAATAATGCTGATTGTGATGCAGTACTACTTGGAACGCCTGCAGACCTTAGAACGAGAATCAAGATTAACAAACCTACAGCAAAAGTAGTGTTTAATGGACATGATGCCGGAGAGCCAAAATTCACCTCTTACATTCAGACAATTCTAACAGATCTAATAAAATAGTGTTTTATCTATACACCTAAAATTTCAAGACCTTTTGACTGGACATACAAAATAGAAATTTACATTGTTAATTATAATATTTTACTTGAAACTAATTTTGCATTTTTTTCAGGATCTAATGATGTATCAATCGTAATGTGTTTTCCTTTTATTGGTTCATAAATTTTTTTCATTTTTTGGTAAATCTCAATGTCTGCATCCGAATAGTCATTTTTACGATTTTTCAGGCGATTGATTATGATATTTTCTGGACATGTACATTCTATCACAAAAAATTGATTATCTTGTACTCCTAGTTTTTTCTTAACTTCTATTCGGGAATCTTCTCTGTTGAAGGTAGCATCAAGTATACAATTTGTGCCAGAATTGTGGAGGTATTTTGCCAATAATATCATTATATCATAAATCAGTTTTCTTTCTTTCTTTTTGTATGTTGGTGATGTTATTAGATCTTTTCTTATTTTATCTGTAGACAAAATAGTAGAATTAATCAACGGGGCAAGTTTTTTTGCAAAAGTAGTTTTACCAACGCCTGGAAATCCACAAACAATTACTATCATAATAAATAACACTACTTTTAAGATATAAAAAATAAAAACAATTAGAATTTTTTGTTTTTTACTTAAAGCAAAATGGAGATACCATTGTTCAGAAACTTCTAAAATATATTCCAGATAATTCATTATGTGTTATTGTGCTAAAAAAACAAACTCTGTTCATTTCTATACTATGTATTGCTATTTTGGTTTCAGGATTGTTTGTTTTAGCAAAACAGCCTTTAGATAGCGATGCCAAGTTCACTACTGAATCCTTCAAAGCATGGATGAATGATCAAACAAATCAGTGTAATGGCACTGCGTTATGTATTACTGAAAAAGTAAAACATGTCATTGACGGTGATACAATACAACTTGAGAGCGGCAACCGAATAAGAATATCACTAACAAACACTCCTGAAATATATCAAAACGGTTACAACGAGGCAACTAAGTTTACTGAAAATCTGTGCCCCGTTGGTTCAATAGTAATAGTAGATCAAGATGACATGCAACCATATGATAAATTTAATCGATTAATGGGAAAGGTAATCTGTGGAGACAAAATCCTCAATGCAGAACTGCTTTATAGTGCACATGCAAATATCCTTACGCAATATTGTGCAACAAGTGAGTTTGCAAATGAGCAATGGGCAACAGAATATGGTTGCTAGCTTAGAATGAAAACTAAATTTCTATGATGCTACACATAATTTCTTGCATTCATTGTGTTTTCAAGACTAAGTCATTCGATTCGTTTATCTTAGTTTGAATAGAATTTGAATTGTGTCAATAATTGATGAAACCCTTAAAAAATTTTTAGATGAGATAGTTATGCTAACAGTCAAGGAATTTCCTAATGAAATTGTATCTTTTATCTTGTTTGGCTCGGCTACTACTGGTGAATGGATTCGTGGAAAATCAGACATTGATTGTATTATTTTAATAAAGAATAGAAACATGACAAAGGTTGTAGAAGAATTTCTCAATGAATTGTTGTTAAAATTGGATTCAAAATATAAGCTAAATTTGTCTGAAACTTGTACAATATACAAAAAGACTCAAAATCCTGCTCTGAATCTTATTCTTAAAACTGAAAGCATGATGATGTTTGGACGACCATTTTATGTATTGTCTGAAGATCAATTTGATCTAAAAAATGCAAAGATAAGACATGATCTTAAAATTCAGATAGGCTTATCAGTTATTGCATCACTTAACATGTTTTTGCAGCGAATAAAAAATACGGGAGTTATTCTTTATGGTAAAGACATACGAAAAGAAATTTCTGAATCAATTCCAAGAATAGAGAAGATAAAGGCCTCATTTAATGCACTTTTGTTATTACTGATGAGTTTTGTAATTTTGCCACTGGAACCTAAAATAGCATTTTCTCATGCAGTAAAGGCAAACCTCTGGGCGTGTGATGACGTTCTTTTTGCTTTTGAAAAACCATTATCTACAACATCAAAGGAAGTGCAAGAAATTAAAAAAATGTTTGAAAACTCTGACTTGGAATTAAATCATCTGGATGAGGCGTTAAAATACAAACGTAAAATTAACATACAAAATTTGAATAGATGGTTTGTTTTAAAATATACCCTAAAGTCAATTGGATTTGTTTTTGATTTATATTTTCAAGCGTTAAGAAAGATGTTTTCATAATTATTAAATAATGTAAAACATGAAAAGATGTATTGATACAGAGCAAGATAATTTCGATACTATCTAAATAAACTGAGGAATTAACCCAAAAGTAAGAAAACAGTCAGAAAAATTATTACCATGTGGTTATTTTCTCATAAGAATTCATCTCCCTCAATTACTTTTTTAGAGGCCAATTCAAGTGGAATTTCTGTCTTTCCAAAGGACTCATCAATTAGAAGTCGATATTCTTTTAATGACTTGTATTCAAAATCAACATAATTTCTATATCCTTTTGCTGTTCCAAATACAATATTGAAGAATCTTACCTGACCTAGATTGATTTTGATACTTCCTGCAGCAAAATCATGAGAAGAATATGTGAAGTTGATATTATCATCCAATATACGGTAATTGCAGGATTGTTGCACCACTGCAATGAATCAATACAACATCTGAAGAGCTGCTATTTTCTGCTACCATCTTTAGATTAAAAACCGCCATTCCATGTTCAGAGACTTCTACCTCTCCCGTAATCAAAGCCATATGACTTTTCTTTATGACTCTTCATCCTCTGATTTAATTCTAAATGTGGTTTAGATCGCATTATACTTTAGCACATAGTTGATGGTATACAAGTATATTTTAAATCAACAAATAATTTTTAATTTTGAAAATTATTATAAAATAATAAGTTTAATGATGAATTACCTGGGGACGGATAGAGAATGGAGATAATGGGACGTGGCTTTAGACAGATACTTCAAGAGTCTCCTTTGTATTTTCATCTAGGGTTAAAGTTTGCTGGATACAAACTCTTTAACAAGCGCAGCCCAATTTATGGCTCAGCAGACATTACCAACGTATGTAATTTACACTGTAAGCACTGTTACTGGTGGCTTAATAGAAAAGAAGACGAGGATCTTACTTTGAACCAATGGGAAAAAGTAATTGAGGAAAAATTCAAAAAACAACATGTCTTTGTTGTGACTCTTGTTGGTGGTGAGCCGATGATGAGGCCAGACATTGTTGAATTATTCATTGAAAAATTCCCAAAACGTGTATGTGTGGTAACAAACGGCACATATTCTTTGCCTCACTTTGATAATCTCTATTTTTATTGGATATCAATTGATGGAACCAGACAGATACACAATGAAATACGTGGAGAAGGGACTTGGGAGAAAACTCGAAAAAATATAATCGATTATGTAAAGAACAATGGTAAGAAAGCGTGGAAAGATATTTGGATAACAATGACCATTAATTCCAAAAATTTTAAGACTGTAAGAAAAGTAATTGAAGATTGGAAAGAACTTACAAACAAAATTGGATTTCAATTCCATACCCCTTTCATGAAGAATGATCCGCTTTGGCTACCTTTTGGAAAGGAAAGAAATAGATTGATTGATAAGATTATTGAAATGCAACAAAATGAATACAAAGACTATATAGTCAATCCAAAAAAACAGTTAGAGTTGATGAAAGGAAGATGGGGAGGAAAAGGAACTGTTCCCATTGATTGCCCTACGTGGACAATTTTATCTCTTGATCATATGGGAAGAGAGAAACTACCCTGTTGTATAGGAAGTGCAGAAAAAGACTCCATGAAACCTAGATGTGAAGAATGTGGTCTAGGATGTTATTCAGTATCTATAGCATATGGTATGAAAGGTTCCTAGTACTAAGATATTTGTCGTTTTCATTTTTTGTAATTATCTATAACTGTTAGTTCAAAAAAATCAATACCAATCCGTATAATATAGCGATAGTTTTGAAAGGCAACATATTGCTTTATGTCTTTTTTGAGTCAAAACCCGTAAATCATTTACAGATACTTGATAAAAAAAATCTTTTAACATACTTTGGATATTCTTTTTTATGACAAAACCAATACCTGATGGGTTTCACACCGTAACTCCATCAATAATTCTAAACAATTCCAAAGAAGCAATAGAATTTTACAAAAAAGCATTTGATGCAAAAGAAATTTATCAGATGCCAACACCGGATGGCAAGACAATGCATGCTATGATTCAGATTGGTGACTCTTTTGTGATGATGTCTGATGAGTTTCCACAGATGGGTACACGTTCCCCAACTACAATAGGTGGTACTCCCATCACAATTCATCTGTATGTGGAAGATGCTGACAAGACATATTCCCAGGCAATAAAGCATGGGGCCACACCAATAATGCCAATAATGGATGCTTTTTGGGGCGATAGATGTGGCAGTATAGTTGATCCTTTTGGACACTCTTGGATGATATCAACTCACAAAAAAGACATGTCACCTGAAGAGATGCGCAAAGCTGCTGAAGAATTTATGGCAAAACAGCACAGTTCATAGTGGTCTTTTATTTATGTATGGATGTACAAATAAAACACCTACATTTTCATCTAAAGTAAAATTTAGACCTCTACAAAGTATTCGTTTTTTATTTTACTCTTTAGTATATTTTCTCTCCAAACATTTGTCCTATTCTTGAAAATATCACATCTTAACAATTAATTTCTTTCATCTATAACGCGCAGCAAATGTGTTTGACTCTTTACTTTGGAGGTCTTTTTTGTATTGATCTGCAATTAGACTTCCATACACGACCAAATCTCTTCCTATCATTTCAATGCGTGCGATGATGTTTTTGTTGGTTATGTTTCCCTGTTTGTCAAAGTCCTGATCAGAGTTTACTGAAATACCGTATGGCATGCTCCATCCATAACATTGTCTTACAGCTGTTCTCATCTGGTCCATAACTGTGAGGCCTTTCTCATGTGATGCACAAACATATCCAAATGTCTTACCTGTAAAATCCGACCAAAAAAAATCTAAAAAGTTTTTCATTACTCCGGACATAGAACCATGATAATCCGGTGTTGCAAGAATAAATGCATCGGCCCATTTTACGTATTCTGTGACTTTGTCAATTTCCGATGAATTATTTTTCTCAGGGTGATATATTGGCAATTGTAATTTTCGCAGGTTCAACAATCTTGTTTCTGCACCATTCTTTTCTGATTTTTCTAATACTTGCTTTAGAATACGTGTACTGTAAGATATTTCTCGCATACTAGAAGCAACACCTAATATTTTCAGACTCATTTCTCTATAGAAAATCAATCAAACTCTGTTATATTTTTTCAGAGTTTACTCATATTTTACGAAAAACAATTAATTTTTACATTATTAATTTTTTATCTTAAGACTCTATAATGCAATTCAACAAGATCATCATATTGAGTTGTCTTTATCAATTCAAGTTTGATTTTCTTTAATATGTTATTATCATGACTGAAATTAAGAGGCATTCATAATATTCAAAGTACATAATCAATAGTATATGCCTGCAACTGGTCCTGTTAGCAAATTCTGGCAGATTATTTTTACATTTATTCCAATATTAGATCTATACGCATTTTATAGAATTAAAAAATTAAGAAAATACTTTCTGTATGTAATAATTCCATTTCTTGCAATTGTACTTGGAATAACTTTCTCATTAGTACTAGCAGAATTGCAGAGTCGAGATTTTAGTTTTGAAGATGATTCTATAACAACAGAAAATGAGGAATTTTTATCTTTGATATTTGTTCCAATAGAGATTGGATTTCACATTCTTACAATATACTTTGTTTATACTTGGTCAAAACAATGGAATGAACAATTTCCCAAAGTCTAATTTTTGATTATTTGATGATTTAATGTTCAATAAGGTATATGACTATTATCAAATTCAATAAAGAACTTTTATCTTGATTATACTATAATTATTTCAAGAACAACCCTTCTCTGAAAAAATCAAAAATGGTTGAGCCACTAAGGTATTAGACTATAGGTACTTGTGTGATTAGTCCAACTCATCCAGGTACACTTCCTCGTTTTCTGAAGGACCAATCACAATTTGCTCAAAACTGGTGCCATTGCACTGTGGGCATTCTGTGATTATTGTGACTTCTGTCTTTTTGGAGAACACGTTACCGCAAGACTTACAGACTCTCAATTCATCTAGTGTTACCATGATAGAATAAGTGCACAATCCCTATTTTACATATTGCAAAAATCCAACTCTGGTAAATCATAAAAGTTGAATTTAATTTTCTACCGCTAATTATTCATAGAAAACAAAAGATGAATTATCCACCAACTTTAAATTCATGGAATTATGTGCTGCCTTTGCCGTTACAAGGTTTGAAGGCAAAACCTAGTTGGGGAAAACCACACGGAAAGAAAAACCTTCAATTGATATATCATAAAGTAATTTTTTCCAATTCGTGATGTGTTTTTGCTCTTGATTCTGATATATCTTGCACAACCCATCATCTCTTAGATGAAGAATAATTCCAGTTCAAGATTCTGAACTGTAAATTATCTACAAATCATATGTCAACATAAAACATATCCCAATGGTTTAATCAATTACGCAATAATAAAATCTATGGAATTACAATGTGGATGTACGATTGACGAGATTGGTGGTATCCTTTTGGCAGAATGCAAGGGACACAAACAGGCAAATTTTAGAGATTGATTTTTCTTCTTTTTTCTTTTTTTGAATAAAGTATGTTTCAATTATGTTGTAATATAATTCCAAGAATGAATAGGATGAATGAATCATTCGTGTTGCTTTTATGCAAATTTTGAGTATAGAATTCCATGAGCAATCAAGATAATCAAAACAAATCAAGTTGGGAAGAAGTACAAGGACTGTCCTGGATTTTTTACGAGGACTAGGTTTTACCTAACAAAAAGTCCGTATCACTTATGAATCCCAATTAAGATTGATACTTGCATGGTCATACTATATGCAATTATTGGAGCTGTGACTACTATT
>JAOTTW010000059.1 GCA_029864235.1 Candidatus Nitrosopumilus sp. | reverse complement strand
TTTTCATCTTTTTTGCCTCCATGAACATAGCTGCATCAGTTCCTACAATGTATCTTGGAAGGATCTCCTTATCATGAATTACCTTAACTATTACTTCTGCAACCTGGGATGGGGCAGTTCCCATTTCCACCATCATCTTAAGGCCTGCAAGAATATGATCTGTTAATTCCATGTATCTTGAATCTAATTTTGATTGAGGAATTTTCATTGAATTAAAAAAGTTTGTCTTGATTACTCCTGGTTCTATTAACGTGGTTTTAATTCCAAACATTCCAAGTTCATATCTTAAACACTCACTTAGTCCCTCTAATGCAAATTTTGTGCTTATATAAGCTGAAGATCCAGGTAACCCCATTCTTCCAACAACAGAGCTAATATTTATAATAATTCCAGAACCTTGCTTCCTCATAATTGGAGCAACCTCTTGAATAATTCTAACAATACTAAAAAAATTTGTCTCAAACTGTTTTCTAAAGTCATCCATTGATACATCTTCAGTGCATCCAAATTGGCCATATCCTGCATTATTTACAAGCACATCTATTCTACTTGTAATTCCAATTATCTTTTTTATTGCAGAAACAATAGATTCTTCCTTGTCAACATCAAGTTCTATTATTTTGATTGGAAGATTTTCTTTTTTTGCAATTTCTTGAATCTTCACTCCTTTACTTATATCTCTCATACTTGCAAATGTGTGATATCCATTTCTTGCTAGTAATAGCGATGTTTCAAACCCAATTCCTGACGAACTACCTGTAACTAGAGCTACCTTTTGCATATGTTTTCTGCATTTTTGGTATATTTATCCCATTTTGATTTGTTATACTAATGGCCTATCTCCTTCTGTAGGTCTTGTCAATTCTGTTTCTTCGCCTCTGTTGATTCGCTGAAGAATTTCAAATGCAGCGGATTTGTGTAAGAATTCATTATTGTTTCCACATCTATAGGAGAATGTGCAGCGTGGACAACCTGCCTCATTTTTACATGGGCACTCTTTTAATATGAACATGCTTCTCTCAAGAACTTTCTCGAATCTTTCATAAAGTGCCTTACTGGCTCCATTTCCTCCGATTGCACCATCATAAATGAAAATTAAACCTGATGTACCAAGTGAAATTCCTCCCAAATCCCGAGATACGCCTCCTGTAATCATATTGCTTCCCTCTATCAATACGTGTTCAGTTGCATGAAATCCACTGGCCTCAGTATAATCTTCATCTTCTGTCTTTTGAATTTCTGTGATTGGTCTTGGCGCATGAAAGACTATTCCTTTTGTCACAAAATCATATTCTAATGGATTATCCAGTAATATTTTTTGACCTTGATTAATTTCTTGTCCTAATTCTATATTGACATATCCGTAAACTTTTTTTTGAATATGTAATTTACAAAATGCCACCTCTACTCCAAATGCTTTTCTCTTCTCAAATATTATATCTATTGTAGGCCATTCCTCTGTTAATGATTTGGTATAGTATGGATAATCTCTTGCAATTCTTTCAAGCTTCGCATAATTTTTTTCTGGATAGCCACATTCTTTTACTCTATATCTTGTTCCTGCTAGAAAATAGATTGCATCATTGTGAAGTTCTTCTAAAGCAATAGGAAGAATTCTATCTCCAATTTTTTTATCATTTAAGAAAATATCGATTGATTTTCCAATTCCTCTAATACTGTAATCATTTAACATGGAAGCAATTTTATCAAAATTTGGAATTATTCTGTTATTAAATAAAACCAAGTTTCTTTCTATGAGATGGTGATCAATCACTTCTTGATGTTCTTTTAACTCATGTCTTGATATTGGTTTGTCGTATGCCATTGCTAAAACCTGAAACTCTTCAACAAATGGATTCTTTGGATCAATGTATGTTCTTTCAATATCTTCAAAATAATCATCTGGATGATTTTTGTAGTACTGAGAAATTGGATCATTACCAAGTACTAAAAATGCGTACCCTCTCTGACCTTTTCTTGCAGCCCTTCCAATTCTCTGAATCAATCTATTTACAGGAATAGTTGATGAAATTACGCAGTCAACGTTTCCAACGTCTATTCCAAGTTCAAGAGTTGGAGTACATGATATTGCAGACAGTACATCATTTTTAAAATCACGTTCTACTGATTTTCTGTAGTTTGCCATTAGTCCTGCTCTGTGAACCTTAATGTTGACTTTCTGTTTTCGTGCTTGGATTGCTAAAAGTTCAGAATTTACATGAGAATTATTAAACACCATTGTTTTGTGATTTTGTTCAGTCATTTTCTTTGTTAAGTCCACCATCAATGAGCGCTGTGTTCGAAGCGATGGAAAAAGCATTACAAAATCAGTACGTCCTTTTTTGCCTGAACCATGAATTAGACTCATTTTTTCTCCAAAAATCTGTTGACAGAAATCTTTTGCATTCTCTAGTGTAGCTGAAGCTGCTATGAACTGAATTTTATTACTGCATATTCTCTTAAGTCTTTTTATGATATAATGTACGTTTGAGCCAAAAATTCCAGAATAAACATGAGTCTCATCTACTACTAGAAATCTGAGTGTTGTAAGTAATGATGCAAACTTTGTCTGATGCCATAAATGATAATGTAATACATCAAAATTTGTTACAATAATTTGTGGTGGTTCTTCGAGAATTTCCCTTCTTTCGGTTTGTTCTGTATCCCCATCAAATACACTTACTCTAATCCCTATTTTTTCTGCAAACTTTTGGATTTTTGGATACTGATCTCGTGACAGTGCCTTTGTAGGATACACAAAAATAGCAAAAACTCTAGGTGAATCACTCGCTTCTTTTTTGATCTTTTCTATCACTGGAATCAAAAATGCTTCTGTCTTTCCTGATGCCGTTGGTGCTTCTATTATTATATTTTCTCCAAATGAAATCTCTTGTATTGACTCTTCTTGAAATTTGTAAAACTGCTCTATTCCAATCTCTTTTAGATAATTTGTTATTGATTCATCTAATCCCATATCTTCTACAATACAACCCATCTGGGGCTCTGGATTTTTTAGAATATTGTATTGTGATACATAGTCTTTTTTTGAATAAAGAATAGACTCTGTAATTTTGTCGGGGTTTTTATTTCCAATCATCTCTTTAATTTCGCTTATATCCCGTACAATTCCTTCGTCTTTTAGCTCATTTCCAATTCCTTTCATTGATATCAATCCTTCATCAAATTTGGTTAAAAACTCCAAAAATACTTCATCGATATTTTTTGAAAATCCTAATAGATCTTCAATTCCACAATTGCTACATGAAATATGCATTTTTTTGTTGAATGTTTTTTGGATTTCAATTTTAGATTTACATTTGGGACATGAAAATTTCAATTGCTATCAATCTGAATAGTAATAATTCATGATTTATTGTTTGAGTGTAATTTAGTAAACATTATGTTTCACGACATTATTAAACGAGAGGAATGAACTTTTCTTAAAAATGAAAAAAATTGAGTTCAATAACATTTACAATACAAATTGTATTGAAGGAATGAAGGCCATTCCAAAAAATAGGATTGACTTAGTCATAACAGATCCACCTTTTGCCATAAATTTTAAGGCTAAAAAGGCAAATTATAACAGACTTTCCTCAAGAGTAATGTCAGGATATAATGAAATTACAGTCAAAGACTACTATAATTTCACATTTGATTGGATGGAACAAGTATTTCGAATTTTAAAAGATTCTGGAAGCATGTATGTTTTTTCAGGATGGAATAATCTCAAAGATATTCTAAGAGCACTAGATGATGTAGGTTTTACGATAGTTAATCATATCATATGGAAGTATCAATTTGGAGTTGTAACAAAGAAAAAGTTTGTCACATCCCATTATCATTGTCTTTATGTTTGTAAGGATGATCAAAAAAGAAAATTTTTTCCTTTTGTACGATTTCAGAAAGATTCAAAGACAAAAGAAGGTCGTAGCTTACATTACAAAGATAAGGAAG
This sequence comes from Candidatus Nitrosopumilus sp., assembly GCA_029864235.1. GTDB lineage: Archaea > Thermoproteota > Nitrososphaeria > Nitrososphaerales > Nitrosopumilaceae > HKST03. The sequence goes on along the minus strand of JAOTTW010000059.1, from coordinate 6,406 downwards.
ATGTATGGGAAATCAAAAGAGAGTATTGGACTGGAGATGAAAAAACTCCAACAAAACTTCCAGCTGAATTAATAGAAAAATTATTACAATACTCTAGTGTAAAAAAAGATGTTATTTTGGATCCATTTCTTGGTTCTGGTCAGGTTGCAGTTGTCAGTAAATCCATGAATAGACGATTTTTGGGTTTTGAAATTGTTCCAGAATATTACAAATTTGCAAAAAAACGATTAGACAAAAATCTCTACCGAATTAAATCTGTCTAACTTTTTGAATTATTTTTAAATTCATCAATTTTTTTTTGGCCTATTTTATTAGAAATTATTTTTCTCAATTCATCATCTGATTTTTCTTCAACTTTTACTCCTAGTGATTTTGCAATCATCTCCATCTTCTGTCTTTCATTTTCCACAGGACCAGAAACATCAAGATTATGATTAGTGATATCTTTCATGTGATTTTGGACATCATTTTTTGCCTTGTTGTATTCATTAACTGCCCTTCCTAGTTTTTTTGCAGCACCTGGAAGTTGATTAGTTCCCAAAATTAATACTAGTGCAACAAAAATTATGATTATCCATTCACTCCCAACAATATTTAGTGAATTATCAAACATAACATATAATGTTCATATTTGAAATTAAATCTAATGTTGGAATTTTGTGCCTAAAACTGATCTATATTCTGTTTCTGATAATCAATAACAAGAATACCCGTATTTATTTAAAGAACATCTGATTAAATTCTATATATGAAAAAAATTGAAGTGATCATTCGACCAGAATTCAGAGACAAGACTGTAGCTGCAATCAAAAAAGTTGGAGTTGGAGGAGTGACTGTTTATCATGTGCAGGGTCAAGGCACTGAAGATCCTCCTCTAGTAGGTCAGTATTTCTCAAAAGACATGATAATCTGTGTAGTTGATGATCCTAAATTAGATGAGATTCTTAGTTCAATTGCAAATGCAGCATGCACTGGAGAAAAAGGAGATGGTAAAGTCTTTGTTACTCATGTTGAAGATGCCCTTGACATTTGTACAAAAAAACGTGGAACAACTTCTATCTAATCTTCTTCTTTTTTATAAATTCTGTATTCTTTTTGGCTCTAGTTTATTTCTAGTCAAAATTGCAAGAATTGTTACTCCTATCCCTATCACACAAAATACAAAATATGGTGCTTCATTTCCAAATGATTCTGTAATTGGTCCTCCTAATGTTGGCCCTATTGCCCAACCTATTCCAAAAATAGTTTCATATGCCCCAATGATTTTTCCGGAAATTGTTCTTCTTGTCTTGCTAAGAATAATCTCAAGTGTAAGTGGGAAAAAAATGCTAAACCCAAATCCCATCAATATCAGTGCTATACCAAATACTATGATAGAATCAGATAAAACTGAAAGTGCTAATCCAGATGATACTGCAATAGTTGCCGCAATCAAAGTTTGACTGATTTTTCTTGAAAATTTTCCTGTAAGTGCTAGTGATATGACTCTTGAAATTCCAAATACAAAATACAGATACAAAATATCTGTATCTGTCATTCCACTGTCATTTAAAAATGCCGGATAAATTGAAAGAATTATTCCAAAAGAAGATGTACAAAATATCAACAAGATTATGACTTCAGGAAATTTTTTCATCTCTTTGATTGATGAAAATGAGAATCTTTCGTGATGGTTTACAACATTATTTTTTGAGACTAGCAGGGCTGAAATTATTGCAGTTGACAGAATAAATGCAGTAATCTGAAATAGTATTCTGTATGTGATGTCAAAACCTTCAAGAAATACCGTTCCAATTAATGGTCCTGCCATAAATCCGATTACAAAAAACATTGTAAACCAAGAGATGTTTCTTACCCTGTTTTGCTCGGTACTATGATTTGAGATTATTGATTCACAGGGAGGCCAAAAAAAAGCATGAGCTACTCCCGTCATAATTCTAAATCCCATGATCTCTGGAACTGATTGTGCTACCGAAAGCAAGTAGATTGATACTGAATTGATTGCTGCACCTAATGCAAGCAGATATCCATTGTTGAATCTATCTAAAAGAATCCCTACAAATACAGGAATTAACATGTATGGAATGAAATTTGCAAGACCGATCAATCCTAATTCAGAATATGATGCACCGATAATGTTTTTTGCAAATATTGGAAGTATTGGACCGTGCAAACCATAAGAAATGCCTATGATTATTCCTGTGATGTTGACAAGAATCAGAGATCTGTTCATTTGTATGCGGCAACCATTATTGCTCCGCCCATAAGGTCTTTCTCAAATTCTACTCTAGAAAATTTTTCGAGTAGCATCTCTTCAAGTCTTTTATTTTTTGGCCATCTCTTGTATGTCTCATAAAGTGTTCCAAATTTCAAACCCAATCTTCCTCCTGCAATTAGTGCTAATATTGGAAGAATGAATCTAAGATAAAATGAAACACCAAATCTGATTAACCCCTCATCTGGTTTTCCTAAATCTACAATTACAAATCTACCGCCTCTTTTTAAAACCCTATGTATTTCTGAAATTGCAATTCGTAAATTTATTGCGTCTCTGAGCGAATATCCACATAGAACAGCATCAAACTCCTCATCTCTAAATGGAATGTGTTCAAAGACGCCATTTGCCATGTCTAGAGTTTTTTCAAAAAATTTACTGGTGTTCTTTAACATTGGCACAAGTGGATCATAAAGCGTTATTGAAATTTTTTCATCACAAATCTTTGATGCTGTCTTTGACATATTGCCAAATCCTGAACCTGCATCAAGGATTTTGTTTCCAGGTAAAACTCTTCCAGAAATACCTCTGTTTCTGTGTTCGACATCTTTTCCAAGTGAGATATATGAATTTACTTTATCATAAACAGGTATGATTTCACGAAGTACTTCAATTACTTCTCCCCAATAACTGCCTAATCCCATAATTTATCATCTCTATACACTAGTTTGAATAGTTTTAAAAATTTCAATTATGCTGTAGAAAATTTAGATACATTTTGAGCATAAATTTTCAAATCAGATTCAGATACCTTTTCAAATATTTTACCATCTGTTGTGACTTTTGCCATCTTGATGTGATTTAGTCCTTCTTTTTGATCTGACTTTAAATTGATTGCAGCAATAGCTAATGATGCTGCGTCCTCTAAACTCATTTCGGGATTGTAATGTTTTTCCAAGAATGCATTTACCTCATCAGAGTCTGCACCTATTGCAATTGCTGCATATTGAACATATGTCCCACTTGGATCTGTGACATAGATTGATTCTCCTTTCTGATCAACTCCTGCGATGATTAATGCAACACCGTTTGGACGAACTCCAGAGTATTGTGTAAATTGATGAGATTGATCAGCCAAATGTTTTGCAACCGTAGCAACCTCTACTAATTCATCATAAGTCATTTTGTTACCTTGAGAGAATAATCTTGCATTGTCTACTTGAACACGTGCATCAGGGATATATCCTGCAGCTGCTACTCCAATATGAAAATCTACTTGAAAAATTTTCTGTGTACTGTTTGTAGTTTGTAATGCTCTTGGCTTTTCTTCAACTGCCATAATTACTCCTTGATTGGTTTTGACTCCAAGTGCCAAAGTTCCTCTTTTTACTGTCTCTAAAGCATACTCTACTTGATAGATTCTACCATCTGGGGAATACATCGTAGGTGTCATGTCATAACCACGTGATGCCATCATATCATCACGAGTTCATTCTCAGTCAATTTAAGGGTAATTGTCTTTGGAACTTTTCCAATAGAATTGGAAAAGATCTGGAAATAGTGTTTTAAGCAATTTCATCAAGTAATGAGTAGAAACATGACCTGCGCTCAACTTTTAGAATTCAAACAGATGCTCAATTTTAGAACCAATTTTGAACAGAGAAAGCCTGATAAGCAGACTAGAAAACTACTTCTTTACCTGTTTACAAGCACAAGAGGTGGCTTTACAAGATTACGCATAATTGTTCTTCTACTACAAAAATCACTTAATACGCATCAGATAGCCCAAGAACTAAAGTTGGATTATAAAGCGGTTCAGCACCATATGCAGGTTTTAGAGAAAAATAATCTGGTTACAAAAATTGGGAAAAAATATGGCGCAATTTTTCATCTATCTGATTTTCTAGAAATTAATATAACTACACTAAATGAAGCAATTGACAAACTGGATAGAAAAATGAATCATAAAAAAGTCTATTTGTGATTTAAATTTTTAAAAGCGATCTAACACTCTCGATTAAACTTAATATAATATGAATAGTTTGAAAAATCATCTTGATCAAAAATGATCCATTTGAAAATGCAACAAAACAAGTTAATGATGCATGTGATGTTCTGGGAATTAAAGACAAAGGATTACGTGAATATCTTGCAATGCCAAATAGACTTTTGAGAGTTAAAATTCCTGTGAAAATGGATGATGGAAAAATTAGAATATTTACCGGTTTTAGAAGTCAGCACAATAATGATCGAGGCCCATACAAAGGCGGAATTCGATACTTTAATCCTGAAGGCGGTGTTGAATATATGGAACGTGAAGTAATGGCACTTTCGTCTTGGATGACTTGGAAATGTGCAATTGTTGATATCCCATTAGGTGGAGGAAAAGGCGGAATCTTTGTTAATCCAAAAACTGAAAAACTTAGTGAAGGAGAACTAGAGAAATTGACTAGAGGCTTTGCATACAAAATTGCAGAAGTTATTGGACCTCAAAAAGATATTCCCGCACCAGATGTTTACACAACCGGAAGAGAAATGACTCAAATCATGGATACATTTGGTAAACTAAATGGTAATCAATACTCCCCAGGTGTCATAACTGGGAAACCAATCTCTATGGGTGGCTCTCTTGCAAGAAATGTTGCAACTGGTTTAGGTGCAGCATATTGTGTTAGAGAAGCAGCTAAGGCTTTGAAAATTAATCTTAAAGGTGCTAAGGTAGTTTTACAAGGATTTGGTAATGCATCTACATTTGCTGGTGAGTATCTGGAAAAAATGGGGGCTAAAATAATTGCTGCTAGTGATTCAAAAGGTTCTATTCTAGTTGAAAAGGGAGTTAAAGTTAGCAATCTTATTGCACACAAGGAAAAGACTGGTTCTGTAGTTGGATTTCCAGGTAGCAAAAAAATCTCAACTGAGGAATTATTAACTACAAAATGTGATGTGCTTGTTCCAGGCGCCTTAGAAAATCAAATTAATGCAAAAATAGCAAAAAATCTCAAATGCAAGATTATCGCTGAAGCTGCAAATGGTCCAACATTACCTGAAGCAGATCCTATAATCTATGACAAGAAAATTCTGGTTATTCCAGATATTTTGGCAAACTCTGGCGGTGTGTGCATTTCGTATTTGGAATGGGTGCAAAACAACATGGGTTACTATTGGAGTTTTGATGAAGTTGCAAACAAGATGGAATCAAATATTACAAAAGGATTCAAAGATGCTTATGATATGTCAAAGAAGCATAAAATTGACATGAGAAAGGCTACAATGGCTTTGGCTGTTCAAAGAGTCGTAGAGGCCTTTGAGCAAAAAGGCATATGGCCATAAACTAAATGTGATTCGTAACAAACTAACTGTTCAACAAACATAATTTTTCCTTTAGTAATTGTTCTTAGTCTTCTTTTGAATGAAAGATCAATCTTTGTTCTTCTTTGCAACAATTGGATCGTTTTTCCAGTAAGGATTCTACCTTTTTTGTCTCTGTCAAAAAGGATAATCAATTTATCATATTTTGCTACAGCATCTGCAAAATTTACTATTCCTCCAAATTTATAAAACTCTAAAATTTTTCCAGAAAATCCTACTTTTCTTAACGCTATTGCATCTCTTTTTCCCTCAACTACCACTACACTTTTTTTCATTGTGTTTAATTGGGATACAAATTTTTTCATCTCGTGAATTTCTTGTTCTGTAACAAGCACATGAATTAATCTATTTTAACATATTAAGCACTTTTGCTAAGAATAATTTGTGAGGGATGTTTTAATTATACAAAATAATACAATCGAAGGCTCTGGATATTTAGGCGAACTTCTAAAACAAGATGATTTTAAAATTTACTCTGTTCATGCAAAAAAAGAAAAAATTCCAACACAAGATTTTTCATTTGTAGTAATCTTAGGCGCACCTGAAAGCGCAAATGATGATTTACCCTATTTACGAGAAGAACAAAAACTAATCAAGAAAAATGTTAATAACAATATTCCAGTACTTGGAATATGTCTAGGCTCACAGTTAATTGCTAAAACATTTGGAGCAAAAGTATATCGTGGTCCAAAAAAAGAAATTGGTTTTTACAATGATCTAGTCCCAAATGATACATCAAACTTATTTTTAGGATTTGATAAACCTTTTACTGTTTTTCATTGGCATGGAGATACATTTGATTTGCCAAAAGGTGCAATTCGA
>JAOTTW010000007.1 GCA_029864235.1 Candidatus Nitrosopumilus sp. | reverse complement strand
AATCTAAACCAAAATCTAAACCAAAATCTAAACCAAAATCTAAACCAAAATCTAAACCAAAATCTAAACCAAAATCTAAACCAAAATCTAAACCAAAATCTAAACCAAAATACTCAAAAAAGTAATCCTATTTCATATTCTTAGATATGGATAATATCTCCTGCAATGATTCTTTTCTTCTTTTTATCTTCTAAGATGATCAATGCTCCGTCATCATCAATTCCTATTGCTTTCCCCTTGATTTTTTCTTTCTCTGTATTCATCTCTATTTCTTTGCCTATTGTTGATGATTTTTTTGTCCACTCCTCAATTATTTTTTTGACATCTCCAGAATTTAGCATAAAATAGATCTTCTCTAACTCACTTAAAAAAGAATTAACTAGTTCTATTGGTCTAGTGTTTTTATTTTGTTGAGAAAGAGATGCAACTCCATAAAAATTAGGTGTTCCTTTTAATGATTTTTCAATTTGTTTAGTATTTACATCAAAATTTACTCCCACTCCTAAAACTAAATTCTCAATTTTATTTGATTCAAGTGAAACATCAACCAGAATTCCTGCCACCTTTTTTCCTTTAATTGTAATGTCGTTTGGCCATTTTAATTCTGATTTGATTTTTGATGTCTTCTCAATTGCATTTGACAATGCCAATGATGCTGCCAATGGAAATAATGTAGTTACCCCAATGTCAAACTTTGGTTGTAAAATTATTGAAAGCCATATTCCTCCTTTTGGAGATTCCCATTTTCTTCCTAACCTTCCCTTTCCACTTGTTTGTTTTTCTGCTACAATTACAGCGCCGTTGTTTTCTTTATCAAAAGCCATCGTTAATGCCTGGTTTTGGGTTGAATCAATTGAATCAAAATAATATGCCTGTTTTCCTATTATCTTAGTTTTTGAACCCTCTGTAATTTCCCATGGAAGTAATTTCTCTGAATTTGATTCCAATCTATAACCTAGTTTTTGTTTTGATTCAATTTTGTAACCTAATTCTTTAATTTTTTTTATATGCTTCCAAACTGCAACTCTACTTATTTTTAGAACATCACTCAAATCTTGTCCTGACAGGTATTCCGTATTGTGTGATTTTAAAAAATATAATACCTTGACTAACCCTGGATTGTTAAACGAACTGTAAATCAACTAATTTTACTTTTCAATCCAAGTATAAAATACAAACTTTAATAATTAAAAACCAATGTCAATGTCAAAACCTCCATCATCTAAACCTCCCTCCATTCCATCATTTCCATCTATTCCTTCTGGGATGCTTTCTGCAGGAACATAGTCTGACATTGCCATGCCCATCATGCTAAACATCATTGAAAACATCATCATGTCCATAATCCCAAAAAACATCATAGTTGGCAAAAATGATTTATTGTCATCCATGTATTGTTGAAGTTTTTGTTTATCTCCTGTTTTGTACAATGCAGACATTTGGTTCCATTTGTCTTGTAATTCATGCACTCTTTCCTCAACTTCCTTGGCTCCTTTTTCTGTGGTTTTTATCTCAATTTTCTTTCCAAACCATCCTTTTTTCCCCTCCACCTGTATCATTCCTCTTTCTTCAAGTTTTTCTAAAATTGAATTCAATTCTTTAGAATCTATTTGGGTTGTTTTTTGAATTTTATCAAACTTTTTAATTCCATTCTTTATTGCGCCAAGAACTATAAGATCTTTAGGCTCTTCCATGCTGTCAATTTTCATTTCTTACTAAAATATTCTACTATTTGAGATAATTTATTGTAAACGATTTTGATTTCTTAATTCTGAAATCACATTTGGGATACCATCTTTGTATGAGTGAAATTTAAAATTATAAATTTTGGATATTTTTTCATTTGAGACCTTCATAGATGTAGTTAAAAGTTTGATTAAATCTCCGCCCAACACTGTTTTTGCTAGAAAAACTGGAACGTTTCCAGGATGTTTTACCCCAATGGCGTCTGCCGTATAGTTTACAAAGTCTCGAAATTTTGTAGGCATTGAATCTACTACATTGTAAGTATCATTCATCTTATTTTTCTCCATAATGGATATCATGCTGCCAACTGCGTCATCTACATGAACAAATCCTTTGTAATAATCTCCCTTTTTAGGAAGTCTAAATGTATGTTTTAAAAGTCGTTTAATTAAAAACTCATAAAACCATCCCCCTGACCCATAAACATCTCCAAAATGCACTACTGAAAAATCAACTCCTATTTCTTTACAATTTTTTTCAAGATATTTTTGAGCCATTATTCTAGTTTTGACAAATTCTGTGTTTGGATTATAGGAAAAAGATTCATCAACAACTCTTTCTCCAGTTTCCCCGTAAACTCCCAGCCCTGAAACATACAAAATTGATTTAGTATTGTTTTTAATTTGATCAAAAAGATTTTTTGTACCTTCAAGATTTACTTTGTGCAGTATTGTTTTATTTTTTTCAAGTGGTGTGTGTGATGCTAAATGAAAAACACAATCATACTGCTCATTGCCAAAATCAATTTTTTTATCAGTTAAATCCCCTGTAATTATTTTTGACTTACTATGTCCTGATTTACCTTTTCTTACTAGAGATGAAACTTGATATCTTTTTTTAACTAGGCAATTAACCAAGTTTGAACCAATAAATCCTGTTGCACCCGTCACTAAAATTGATTCAGTCATACTATACAACTATTATCTGCATTATTATTGTATTTGGAAAAATTTTTTGGTGATAAATCACTTTGTAAATTCAAAAATTATATTACTCTTTATGTAACACTTTACATGGACCATGATTCTTACAATGATGATGAAATCAGATCTATCTTATCCTTAAAAAAAATTGCAGTTGTTGGAATGTCAAAAAATGAAAATAAAGCAGCACATTATGTGCCTAGATATCTAATTGATAATGGGTATGACGTTATTCCTGTAAATCCTACAACTGATGAAATTCTCAACAAAAAATGTTATGAGAAAGTTTCTGATATTGGTAGTGATGTTGATATCGTAGATGTCTTTAGACCATCTGATCAGGTTTTACCTGTAATACAAGAGGCGATAAAGAAAAAACCTAAAGTTATCTGGCTACAAGAAGGAATTCATAATCCCGTAGCTGAAGAACTTGCACGAAAAGAAGGAATTAAGATAGTTTTCAACAGATGCATGCTTGCAGAGCATATGAGATTACTATAAAATGCCAAATTTTGAAAATTTTTACAATGAATTACTTGAGTTAGTTAAACGATATGAAAAAAATAATATTCCCATCAAGGTTGAAAAGGACCTTGAAAATAACATCATCAAAATTTTTGGAGAGCAAATCACTTCTCTTGCAGGAGCAAAAAATGGATTAAATGATGTTTCAGAACTTGCTTTTGCCACTGCAGAACATCATCCTTTTGGAATCTTTTGTACAATTGTTCGGAAATATCTTCTACCATCTTGGAAAAATGGAATGGTGCACTCTCAAAGAAAGACGTTAATGATCTAGAGTGGGCAATGAGAGAATTAACTTGCACACTTGAAAAGCAAAAGAAAATTTTTCTTAATTGAAATCTAGGCAGAGATAAATATTCTGAAATTACTATTAATTCATGACAATTAAACTTGGATTAATAGGTAAAACAAACACTGGTAAAACTACTTTTTTTAACGCGGCTACTTTATCTTCTGAAGAAATTTCTTCATACCCCTTTACAACAAAAAAATCTGTTTCTGGTACTACACATGCAATATCTCTATGTGTTCATCATGAATTCAAAGTACAAGACAATCCCAATAATTCAAAATGTCTTGATGGTTGGAGATATGTCCCCATCGAACTGATCGATTTACCTGGACTCATAAAAGATGCGTGGAAAGGAAAAGGACTTGGCAATCAGTTTCTTTCCATAGCTGCTCAATCTGACGCTTTGTTACATGTAGTTGATGCATCAGGAGGTATAGATTCTTCTGGAAAAATCACTGAGCCTGGATCTGGTGATCCAATTTCTGATTTTGCCGATATTGAAGAAGAATTAGCAATGTGGTATTTGAAAATTTTAGAGGGAAATAGAGATAAAATCTCAAAACTCATTAGAGCAAACTCTGATTTAACTGATGCACTAACTGATTTGTTTCGTGGAATTGGTGTACAAAAAAATCATATCAAAGAAACGCTCATTGCAACAGAACTAGACGAAAAAGAATTTGATAATTTCAATATTAATGATAGTAAAAAATTTGCAATTGGACTGAGGAAAATCTCTAAACCTACATTAATTGTCGCAAATAAAATTGACGTTGCTGGGGCTGACAAAAACTTTGCTAGATTACGTGAACGATATAATAATTCAATTGTAATCCCTGTTAGTGGTGACAGTGAATTTAGTCTAAGACGTGCAGAACAAAAAGGATTAATTAAATACTCTCCTGGATCTGAACAGTTTGACATCATACGCTCTGATCAACTTAATGCCAAACAAATCAATGCACTTAATTTTATTAAAAAAGGAATAATGGGGGAATATATGAGAACCGGAGTACAATTTGCGATAAATGTTGCAGTTTTCAAATTATTAAAGATGAATTCTATTTATCCTGTTGCTGATGAAAAAAATCTTGCAGATAAACAAGGACGTGTTTTGCCTGACTTAATTTTACTTAAGGATGGTGCCACAATTAGCGACCTTGCAAAAGAGATTCATACGGATCTAACAAAAGGCCTTCTTTATGGAAAGGATTTAAGATATAATCTGAGATTGCCAGTAGATTATCAGCTAAGAGATCGAGATGTAGTCTCTTTGATTAATGCATCTCAAAAACAATCTAAAATTAGCACGTAATCTTGGTTAAAAGGCAAAATCTACTTTTCCATTAGTATCTGCACCGCCATCCAAAACTCCCATCTGAAATCATATCAAATAAATTCAAGATTTTTAGCAAGTTAGCAAGTTGGAAGAAACTTTCTCTGAATTACATAATTATTCGAAATATGGTATTTACACAATTTTTGATTCAGAAGATATCTTACTTCCTAACATAGAAATAAAAATTAAACGAATTTCTGAAAACGTTTTTTCATATAACCGAAAAGACACTGAGGATAACATCTCTGAACAAATGATTCCTACAAAGTCTAACAAACTTACAATTGAATTGTCTCCGATAAGGCCTTTGAATTATCCTGCAAGACGAACCAACTATGTTTATTTGGATTTGGACACTCCTATTTTTTTATCTGAGGGATCTGCAGCCACAATCTTTGCTCGCTGTCCAATAGAAATAGGTGTGTTTATAGTTCATGACAAACATAAAGACTCTTTGGATTGGTTTACTTGTGACCCCGTAAGTTCTAGATTTGGCCTTTATGGGTTGCCTGAATCTGGTACTTTATGTAAATATGCCAAATCCGAGATAGTTGAATCCTATGAAGATTCTATCCCATTTGTAAATGCAGTTTTAAAAATTAATCTTCAAAATGATTTGGATGAAGGACATTCTATTTCTAAAATAGTTTTTCCAATATCTGATAACTCTATTTATTATAAAAACTCAAGAGCTATTATTGATTCGGTTACTGCAGTTTTAAGGAAAAAACTTACTCTGGAAATTCTTGATGTTTTCTCAAAACCTGCCCAAACGGATTGGACTCTGGCACCAACATATGAAAGTACTATTCCTGTTAAACGAATGGATATGGGTGTAGACTGATGACATTGGAATTTTTACAGAGTCTTAATGAAATAGAAATTACAGAAAGCCTCACTCTCCTTTCGCTTCTGATTGGGGGAATAATAATGGCAGTTGGAATAATTCTTGCCAGAATAGTTCGACTAATTTTTACAAAGTATTATGCTCCAAAATTACCTCAAGATACTGCCAAGAATCTTGCCAAGCTCATATATTTTGGAATAATTATTCTTGCATTTTTAGTGTTTACGTCTTCAACAGGTCTTGATTTATCAGGACTACTTGTTGCAGGTGGTATATTTGGAATTATAATTGGTTTTGCAACCCAGTCTGTTGTTTCTAATTTAATTTCAGGAATTTTCTTGATGATAGAAAAACCTGTCAAACAAGGTGACAAAATTGAACTACCTGGTTCAGATATTTCTGGAACTTTGTTGGATATTAGCACTTTCTCTGTTCGAATTAGGCGATTTGATGGAACAATTATCAGAGTTCCAAATGAATCATTTTTTACTTCTAATATTAGATCACTTACTTCCACTCCTGTTAGAAGATCCGATGCTATAGTTGGAATTGCATACAAAGAAGACATTGATGGTGCCATATCTGTTATTGAAAAAGAAATTTACAAGTCCATGTCATTTGTTTTAATGATCCCAAAACCTGAATTTAGGATAAATGAATTAGCTGATTCAAGTGTAAATATTGAAATTTTGGTGTGGCATCCTAGAGAGGATTGGGATGAAGTTGGCCCAAAATTACTCAAAGTTGCTAAAAAAGCACTTGATTCTGCTGGAATTGAAATTCCATTCCCTCAGCGTGTAATATGGCGTGCTAAAGAATAATTTTTTTTATTTCTGGATTTCTGCCTTGGCTTTATTTTGCCTTGATTGTCTTTTCTTAATCAAACTATACATGATCATTCCTACGTTAACAATGGAAATAATTTCAATCAGATCTACACCATAAAGAAACCAATCAATTACTGGATGAACTCTTGAAACAATTCCTGCTTCTAACATTATGTCTGCGTTCCATACCATGTGTGGAATCTGAATAAATTGAATAACTGCAATCATAATCACACTTCCAAGAATTTTATTTTCATACCATTTCCAAAACTTATTCCATGTATTCATGAATAATTTTATTTTTTATAATAGTTAAAGCATTTGAAAATTAGATAGTCCTAATTAGACTGTCCTAATTTTTCTAATCACAAAATTTATTCAACTAAAACATATCTATTGTATTCTTGAACTTCTATTTCTATTCAGATCTAATTTTCTCTTTTCTAATCCAAACTGTTTTTCCCCTATGATCAATTAATTCAATGTTCATCTCATTTAATTTATCTCTAATTTTGTCTGCTTCTTGGAATTGCTTTAGGGTTCTAAATTTTTCTCGGTCTTGAATCATCTGTTCAATTTCATTTTTTTCATCTATGGTTATTCTTGGAATTTTTAATCCTAATGTCTCTAGCATTCTTTCAAATTCTACTGTTATTATTTTGGCATCTTCTAAACCTAATTTGCATTCTGCCGCTAATCTGTTTGTCTCTTTAACTAGTGTAAAAAATGCAGATAATGCAAGATGCGTGTTAAAATCATTTTCCAATGCTGAATCAAAGTCTTTTGAGATTTTTTCTACTTCGTTTTTTACTCCTGTATTTTTATTGCTGTTTGCATGAATTAACTCAAAATAACATATTTCTGCTTGTCTCCATTTGATCAGATTTTCTTTTAAAAGTTCTTCAGAATAGTCTATTGATTTTGAATAATGTCCTGATAAACAAAACAGCCTGATGATATTTGGTCCCCAATTCTTTAATACATATTTGATTGATTTAATGTTTCCAAGTGATTTTGACATTTTTTCACCATTAATTGTAACCATTCCCACATGCATCCAAATCTTTGCAAATTGTTTTGATGTAAACGATTCGGACTGTGCAATCTCATTTTCATGGTGAGGGAAAATCAAATCTCTTCCACCACCATGAATGTCAAAATTTTCACCAAGATATTTTATGCTCATAGCCGAACATTCAATATGCCATCCCGGTCTACCTTTTCCCCATGGGCTTTCCCATGATGGTTCTATATCTGAAAATTTCCACAGCGCAAAATCCAAAGGGCTGTTTTTTGCTTCATCTATCTCTATTCTTGAACCTGATTGAAGTTCATTTATATTCTTTTTAGATAATTTGCCATATTCTGGAAATTTTGCAACTGAAAAATAAACACCATTTTTTGAGATATATCCAATATTTTTTTCAATCAACATTTCTATAAATTCTTGAATGTCTTTGATATGCTCTGTAGCTTTTGGGTAATTTGTAGCCCTCTTTACATTTAGAGCATCAAAATCTAAAAAATAATTATTGATATATTTTAAACTAATCTCTTCGGCAGTAACATTTTCTGATTTAGCACGGTTTATGATTTTATCATCTACGTCCGTAAAATTTTGGATAAAATCCACCTTGATTCCTTTTTTCTCCAGATATTTTCTTAGAACATCAAAAATAATGATGGTTCTGGCATGACCAATATGAGATTCATCATACACTGTCACTCCGCATAGGTAAATTTTCACATTGTCTGAAATATCTAGTTCTTGCTCTAAACTGCTTAATGTATCATGTAATCTCATTTTCAATCTTCAAGTGGCTTTTCCTGTGGAATTCTTTTGTGTTGACTATTGATGTATAATTGATTTATTTTCTCCACAATTGTTTTTTCAATGTTTAGTAAATTTACAATATCTTTTATTAGCATTTTTTTTTCAAACATACAATATAATATGGAATCAATTTCCTCATAAGACACTCCGATCTCTTTTTCTGCAATGTGCTCTTTCCACAAATGAGGGCTGCTCTTTTTATCAATGACATTTTGCGGTACTCCTAAAAATTTGGCAATCTCTCTTACCTGTAATTTGTACAGGGATATGATAGGGACCAAATCCGATGCTCCATCGCCAAACTTTGTGAAATATCCTATGAGGTATTCACTTTTATCACTAGATCCTAAAACAAGATAGTTTTTTGCATTTGCATAATAGTATAGAATATTTGCCCTAACACGTGCACGAAGATTGCCCTTTGCCCAATCATTTGGCTCTAGATACTTTGAATACTCTCCAATAATTGGCTTGATATCAATTAACTTGTATTCTATTCCCGTCAATGCAATCATCTTGAGTGCATCTTCTGTCTCACTTTTTGGAGTAATTTCAGTATCTGGCATGATTATTGCCAGTGTTTTTTCTTTTATGACTCTCTTACACAAATAAGCCAATACTGCTGAATCCACTCCACCACTAAGACCTAATATGACTCCGTTTGAATTATTTTCTCTGATTTTCTCTACAAGAAACTTTTCTAGTTTTTCTGTTATTACAGAGTAATCCTGATTTTTTATTTTATCAATAATTTCTTGATTCAATAGTGTTCTTTCATTTAATGTCAGAATAAATATTGTGGCTATTTTTTTTGTTTTCAATTCATTTTAAACACATTCAAATTTTATCAAAAACTTCTGGTAGTGCCTAAATATATGAAATTAAAAATAGAATTATTCTGTATTGGATTTTGGTTTAGGTATAATATTCTCTAAATCCTTTATCTGTTGGATATAGTTCTATTTTGGGACCAAATAATCCTTGTTTTTGCTCTACTCTTAGCAATTCATTTTTCTCCAAATCTTGTAAAATCATATCAAGTTCTTTAGTGTCCAAACCTGTGTTTTTTTGAATATTTTGAAATGTTTTTACCCCTCTATTTAGCTCGCCTAAAACAAGCATTGTTTTTGTTTGAGGTTTAGAAAACTCCTTTTGAGTAATTCCTGAGAATTCATCATAACTTGGTTGAAATTGTTTTTCTTTGATTGTTTGAGTTGCATTGCCCTTAATTTTTCTTTTAGCTAAAATTCGAGGAATTATCCTTGATAATGGAATTATTAAAAAAAATATCAAATAAATCCAAGAAAAGTCTGGGTCCATTTATTTTTGACAAGTTTGGATGCCATAAATTTGTTAAGTATTGTTAGTTCTAATGCCAAAATACATTTTACATTGAGGTTGGTATAATAGTGGGTAATAACTATTCCTTATGATTGTCTAAATATCAAACTCCTAACATTAGTATAAACATGAATGCAGCAAAAGGAGTAGCTATAGCTATTGCTGTTCTTGTTCTAATTGGTATAGTAGTATCTGCTTCAGTAAAAATAGTGGATGCTGGTCACAGAGGCGTGCTTTTACATTGGGATGCTGTTGATCTATCAATTCCTCCTCTTGAGGAAGGCTTGCATTTTGTAGTTCCTTTCCAAGATGACGTAGTTAACATTGAGGTTCGTACACTAAAATATGCAAATGACGCTCGTAGTGCATCAAGAGACTTGCAAACTGTCGAGACAACTGTTACTGTAAACTACCACCCAGAAAAAGAAGCTGTACATAGACTGTACAAAAATTTGGGTCTTGACTATGAAAATAGAGTCATTCAACCTGCCATCGAAGAGACAGTTAAACAGGTAACCGCAAATTACAACGCCGAGGAATTAATTACAAAAAGACCTCTTGTTAAACAAGATATCGAGGCATCAATAAGAGAAAGATTAAATCAGTTTGAAGTTGTAACTGAAGTAATTTCGATTACTGATTTTGAATTCTCACCATTGTTTGCTCAAGCCATTGAATCAAAAGTAGAAGCAGAACAAAATGCTCTAAGAGCAGAAAATGATCTAAGAAGAATTGAAGTCGAAGCAAGGCAAAATGAGGCACAAGCAATTGGTAAAGCAAATGCAAACATTGCCGAAGCTGTAGGTGAAGCTGAGGCAATTGCAATTATCAACAAGGCTTTAGCTGAGAATCCGAATTATTTGGATTGGTTGAAAACACAAGCATGGGATGGCAAGTTGCCACTTGTAGTTGGTGAAGGTGGAACACCATTTATTCAAATACCTACACGTTAAATGATTGATTACTCTTTTTCTGAGTTATCTTTGTTATTTCTAATTGCATCATACATTGCAAGAAATTGTTCAGGTTCATTCTGTCTGTAATTTTTTTCAATATCTTGTATTTCTTTGTATGATATTTCCTCTCCTTTATTGGTATAATATTCTCTAATGATTTGAGATGGAGTTTTTTTGATGTTATATTTTTGAAGGATTTGCTTAACAGTTCTTTTACACATCAAATCATAAATCAAAAATCGATAAACAAGATATCCTGATAATCCTATAATTGCAACAATAATAATTGGGATTATAATGATTGATGCCATGTTAAATTGTACATTATTTTGGTATTTCATTGTTGTTCTTTTTTACTAAGACTTGATATTTGTTCTAACTGAAAATGTTTCAACCTGTTACAAAATACACTTGTCAGAAACTATGGAAATGTCTTAAAGTAATGATGACTTTATTCTAAGTCTTATTTCTTTCTTAATTTTATCAAGAAATGCACTTTATTCTATCTATGTGATTCTTTTAGGTTTGTCAAAAGCAATCTAACGTCTAACATAGCCTACATTCTTGCATATGGTACATCTGACATTTTCTACAAACTCATCACTTGTGGGAGATGAAAGATCAATGTTACTTGGAATCTGTATGGTGGGTGTGGCTTTACAGTAGTTACAGTATAGTTTTTCATTTCTCAATCCAAAGGTTTGATTCATAACTGTCATTTGTATTCTAATTTATAAGATAAATTTCTACAATGTGTAGAAAATATTAAATGAATCTCAAAAAACTGAACATTCATTTAATTATGGATAATCTAAAATGAAATCAAAGAAGTATGATTGTTAATATTGTTAATAATGTTATCATGAAACCTATATTTTATGATTTGTTGATTAAATTATGAATCAAACAACAAAAGAAAATACGCTTGGACCTGAAAATTTTTTGTCTGGTAATGAAGACTACAAAAAATGTCCTAATTGCGGACAAAGTAAATTTCCGTTTAAGCTAGGAGTTTGTATGTGTGAAAATCAAATGGGGACAATCCAATATGTAAAAAATCCAAACCATTTTACAAAAAACAATATTCCTTATGTAGAGAGATTTGATACTGCAGTAGAAGAGACCTTTGCCGGAATTCCAGAATGGGTAACTATAGTGTCTACAATATGATTATTGGAAAAGATGATTTCATTTATTTTATAATATTATCAGATATGGCATCAAAGTATTTCACTATGATACATCGATATTTCTGAGGCATCAATCCATCTATTATACAAGAAATGAGCATAAAGTCAATTCATGACAGTAGTTGTTTATGATACAATGTCTTGCTCTTCATTAATTATCTAAAATTTTGTGATTCTATTTCTTTCTCTTACTATGTACTATGATACCACTTGCATGTTAGATGAATTGATTGAGTCTTCATCTAAAAATCAATTTATTTAGAAGATGTGTTTTTGAACCTTTTTTTTAACACAATTTATTTCTGCTACACAAATTTTACAAACTTTTTATATTTTATCTCTATCTATGACAATCTAAAATTAAGAATTATTAGTTGTTCTATTAATTTTTGTAAAACGACTCCCTTAATTGATTTTTATCTAAACATCTACATAGATGCCGTCATCTCTGGCTTCAACTGTATATGTCTGTAATTTCACATCCTTTAGATAATCTGTTAATTCTCCAGTTTTGATATTGTAATGCCAAAAATGAAGTGGGCACTCTACGATATTCCCCTCCAGCTTTCCAGGTGCAATTGATCCATCTTGATGTACACATAGATCATCTAATGCATGATATCCATCTTGATTAAAGATTGCAATTTGTTTTCCATCTATTTTAAAGGCCTTGCCCTTGCCTGCAGCAATTTCTCCTTTTTCTGCAATCTTTTTCCATGTCATCTATTTTGTTGGTGATTTTGTCATTTATTTAGATTCGCATGAAGGATTTTATATTCTCCCAGAAACAATTTTGTATTGAGTAAAGTCAAATCTAATTCAAAATTAATCAAAGATGGAAAATTGTCATATGAATGGGCTAGATCCCATATGCAAATCTTAGACAATACCATTAATCGACTAAAAAAATCTAAACCTCTCAAAGGAATAACTTTGGGATTTTGTTTACATATTACAAAAGAGACTTCGGTACTTTTAATGGGTGTAAAAGAACTTGGAGCAACTGTTGCATGTTGTGGTGGAAACCCTCTAACAACACAGGATGATGTTGCTGCATTTTTGGCATCTCAAGGGATTCATGTTTATGCTTGGCATGGTCAATCTGTTAAAGAATATGATTGGTGTATCGACCAGGTTTTGAAACACAAACCCGTAATCTTGACTGATGACGGAGCAGATATGAACGTCAAAGCACATTTTGATAAAAGATTCAACTCTATGGAAATCTTTGGTGCAACTGAAGAAACAACAGCTGGAGTAACTCGAATCAGAGCTGTTGAGAATCAGGGCAAGCTACGATATCCTGTGATCTTAGTTAATGAGGCATATACAAAACACATGTTTGATAATCGTTATGGGACTGGCCAAAGCACTATTGATGGTTATTTACGAGCAATGAATCTATTACTGGCATCAAAAAGGGTTGTTGTTGTTGGATATGGTTGGGTTGGACGTGGTGTTGCAGCAAGATGTCATGGGATGGGTTCCAAAGTAATTGTTACTGAAGTTAACCCTGTTAAAGCACTCGAAGCACATATGGATGGATTTGAAGTAATGCCTATGGCTCAAGCTGCAAAAATCGGTGACATCTTTATCACGTGCACTGGAATGACAAGCGTGATTAGAAAAGAGCATATTTTACAAATGAAAGAAGGTGCAATTATGGGAAACGTCGGTCACTTTGATGTTGAGATTGATAGCAAATTTTTGCTAAAGCAATCAAAATCAGTTAAAAGAGTAAGACCTAATCTAGATGAATGTACTCTCAAAAACAAAAAACGTGTTTATCTTATAGGGGAAGGCAGATTAGCAAATCTCGTTGCAGCTGAAGGACATCCACCAGAAGTAATGGCTCAGTCCTTTTCTAATCAAATCTTATCAATATTATATATTCTTAAAAATCACAACAAGATGGAAAATAAAATTATTAATGTTCCTAAAGAAATTGATAAACAAGTTGCCATTGATGCACTCAAGGCAATGGATGTAAAAATTGACAAGCTAAACTCTGAGCAAATCAAGTATATGAACAGTTGGTAGTCTTCTATTTTTTTCTAGATTTTAAATAATCTTAAAACATATTTTCCTAATTGCGTTTAATAGTTTATTTTAAACTCAATGGAATCCTGAAAATCTTGATGTCATAAACATCAAGATTCAGAAAAAAAGGAATTTGAAAATATTCTAAACGTAAGTTACGTTTTTAACAAAAGTGTTGTCTACAAAACTTCTTAAGATCAGATGAAATCTCAAATAATACATGAGTAACAAAGCAATAATTACAAGTGCATTGCCTTATGCAAACGGGGAAATTCATCTTGGACATGTTGCATCAACTTATCTTCCAGCTGATGTGACTGCTAGATTTCTAAAACTCAAGGGAGTAGAGGCATACTATGTCTGTGCATCTGATGACTTTGGCACTCCTATTCTAATCCAATCTGAAAAAGAAGGCAAGACCCCATCAGAATATGTATCTTACTGGAATAAGCGAGATTATGATGATTTTACAGCATTTAACATTAACTTTGATTATTTTTACAAGACAAGTTCTACTGAGAATATTGAATTTGTCCAGGATGTTTTCAAAAAACTAAATGATGCTGGTCATATTTATGAAAAAGAGATTATTCAGTTTTACTGCAGTAATGACAAGAAATTTCTGCCTGATAGATACGTGAAAGGCTCTTGTCCTTATTGTAAGGCAGAAGACCAGTATTCAGATCTTTGTGAAAGCTGTGGTCGCGTACCTGAAGAAATATCTAATCCAAAATGTGCAATCTGTGGACAAATCCCGAAAAAAGAAAAAACGACACACTATTTTTTTAAACTCAAAAACTTTGGTGATTCCTTATCTAAATGGCTAGAGGAAAACAAGAATCTTCAAAAAGATGTAAAAAAATATGTTCAAAACTGGATAAAGTCTGGCTTGATTGATTGGGATATCACACGTGATATCACATGGGGCGTTCCAATACCTCTTGATGGGGCAAAAGGCAAAGTTTTCTATGGGTGGTTTGATAATCACTTGGCGTACATTTCAACTGCTCTGAAATTTCTAAATGATAAAGGAATTGATGGTAAAGAATTTTGGAATTCTGCAGATATTTATCATTTTATAGGAAAAGACATCGTTTATCATCATTATCTCTTCTTACCTGCAATGCGTTTAGGTATTGATAGTGAATACAAACTTCCTGATTACATTCCAACCCGTGGACATTTGACTTTACAAGCAAAAAAAATCTCTAAAAGCAGAAATTGGTATATCGGATTAAGAGAATTTCTAAATTACTATCCTGCTGATTATTTGAGGTACTATCTTGTTGCAATCAATCCATACTCTCAAGATGATTTGAACTTTGATTGGGATGAGTTTACAAATAGGATTAACTCTGAACTGATTGGAAACTTGGGAAATTTTGTAAATCGTGCATTGGGATTTACAAAAAAAGCGTATGATGGTGTTATCGCAGAATCTGGAGATTTTGATGAAAAAGATAAAGAGGCACTAGACCAGATAAAAAATCTCTCTTCTGTGATTGGAGAACTGATGCAACAAAATCACTTGGATAGGGCACTTAAGAAAATTATGGAATTTTCATCTTTCTTTAACCAGTATTTCCAACATAAGGAACCCTGGAAGAAAGGATCTGGTACTGAAAACTGTGTTTACTTGTCAGTAAATGCTGTAAGAAGTTTGGCAATTGGTGTGTTTCCATTCATTCCTGAATCTTCTCAAAAAATTTGGGAGCAGCTCGGGTTTGAAGGAAATGTGAATGACAACCATTGGAATCAAATCTCTGAACTTGGTGCAAAACCAGGTCACAGGTTAGGTGATGTATCTCCCTTGTTTGTCAAAGTTGAACAGGCCGACATTGAAAAGTATAAAAAACAATTGGGTCCAAAGTAGAATGAAAAAAATCATTCCACGCATATCCACAAGAGGTTATTACGATCTTTCTAATGGTAAGACAATTAAAAAAAACTCATACTTTTTGTATCCTAGAAAAGATTTTGAGAAATTGATTGGTTCAAAAGAATTAACCATAATGATTCACGGCCTTAGAAATGATAATGCTGGCGCCATTGCTAAAGTAATGATTGCAAAAGATCGATTGCGAAAACTGGGATATTTCTTTCCAGTAGTTGGATACAGCTATGATTCAAACACAACAGGTGCTCACCTAATAAAACATGCAAGGCATGCACTTGCAACAGGACAATTAATTGCAAAAAAGAATGGGCGTAATCTTTCTTTGTTTATACAGGATTTTAAAGCAAAGAGCCCGAAAACAAAAATTCGACTAATGGGGCATTCTCTGGGTTCTCAGGTGATCCTTAGTACCATAGAACACCTTTCAAAAAACCCTCAAAACAAGAAAATTCTTGAAAGTGTTTACTTTTTTGGCGCATCAATTACCGAAGATGTTCCTTCCTCAAAAAAATATAAAAAATTACTTGACATGATAATCTCTAAAAAAATAATAAATTACTTTAGTCCATATGATGAGGTTTTGTCTTGGTCAGATAAGCAGAAATTTGTTAAAGGTCCTCTTGGGCTTAATGGTGCCACTGGAAATACAATCTCCAAGTATCGCCAAAAATCAGTCAAGCCTAAAAACCATAGATTTGCAAGTTATGCTGCAGTACTCAAACAGTTCCCATAATATTTACTGTATATCAATTACTTGTAGAAAAATTGTTATGGACTATATTTGTCTCATTTGCAATGTATGGAATTATAACTTTATGTTCTACAAGTTATTGACAAATCTGATGACTGTTAAAACTTATTTTTTCTATCTTTAGTTTTTATCTGACGTTAGACTAAATGAATTCTCCTCAAAAATCTTTTTTCCTACTTCAAGAGTTAATATAATTTCAGAATTATCTATATCTTTATCCTCAAACCATGATAGATTTTTATTTTTCAACTCATAGGCTTCTATTAAATTTCCATTACTACTATACAACTCAACTCTCTTTGCTACTGGTTTAACTACTACTTCTTTAGGTGAATGATAAACACGAATCATATTGTTATCTTGAATTACTTTGATTTTCAATTACTTTCTCCGCCCAATAGGGATTGACTCATTAATATGGTACTTTTCTTGATCGTAATAATAATCTTCTATTTGTAGACATGTATTACTCTTGATTATCCATTCAAATTACAAACTTTGATCGTGTTGTTCTAAGTATAATATAGTGCATTATGACACAAAAATTCAAAACTTCATAAAGTCGATCTCTTGCTGAAAATTATTGGTAAAATCCATAAACTTTGCGGTTTTAGGAAAACAAGATATTGCATCTAATTTTGGGAAAAAAGGAACAGTAACTGATCTATCCCTTTATGATAGAAAAGAATCTGAAATAATTAAAACCTGGGTTACGCCAAGTGGGTTTCCTGAGAAAATTCAACCCCTCTTTCAAGTAATAAATCTTGCAGAGTTTGTTATTTTTCATGTTGATAAACTTGACAAGTTTACTGGTGAACAAATTATTGCACTGGACTCTTTAAAAAAAGACAAGGGAATACTGTCCCATACTTTTGATGTTGATGAATCTCAATTAAACACAATGATCAAAGGAACTGTTGTGGATAGATATCTCAAGGTAGACCAAGACAAAATCAAAGAAGAGATGGACAAGATTGAACCTGTCTCAATTGAGGGTAAGCCCAAAATGGTAATTGATCACTGTTTTGATGTCAAGGGCGTTGGAACTGTAATTCTTGGAAAAGTTACATCTGGAAAAGTCAAACAATATGATAACCTGAAACTATATCCTGCAGGAATTGATGTTTTGATAAAATCTATTCAGATGCACGATGATCCTGTAAATGAGTCTGTATGTCCTGCCAGAGTTGGTCTTGCTGTCAAGGGTGTAAAACCTGATGATGTGGGAAGAGGCGATGTTATATCTGAAGAAGGTGCAGTCACGATAAAATCTGAAATCGAACTAGACTTTACAAAGAATCAATTTTACAAAGGTGATATAGCAGAAAATCAAGGATGCCTTGTCAGTATTGGTCTGCAGATAAAGGCTGCAAAATTCTCTTCAATATCCCCTCTGAAATTAACGTTTGAAAAGCCCATAGTGTGTAATTCCGGAGAAATTGCAGTTATTCTAAAACCAGAGTCATCCACAATTAGAATTCTTGGTAGTGGCCCAATTAAATAGACTGATTTAATAAAATCAAAATTAATCTAAATTTATGCGAGGATTGATGATGGGTAGATTTCAGCCTTTCCATTTAGGGCATTTAGATTTGGTAAAAAAAATACTTGATGAATGCGATGAAATTATAATTGCAATTACTAGCTCTCAGTTCAATTATCTAGAAAAGGATCCATTTACTTCTGGTGAGCGAATTGAAATGATTCACAACTCTCTTAAAGACTCTGATGTAGACTTGTCGCGTTGCATTGTAACGGGAATTGAAAACCAGTTCAACATTGCAACATGGGCCTCATACCTTAAAGCATCACTACCTCACTTTGATAAGGTGTATAGTGGAAACGAATACGTGTCTATGCTTTTGGCAGATTCTGAAATTAAAGTTGTACAGCCTGCATTTCTAGACAGAGAAAAATATAATGCAACAAGAATACGCTCCATGATAATACATGATGAAAACTGGCAGAACTATGTGCCAAATACAGTTTCAGAATTCATTGATAAAATAAACGGCAGAAAACGACTAAAAATAATTTCTCAATCTGACACAAAACCAACTGAGCATTAATGGAACCTGTCCGAGCTTGTCCGATTTGTCCCAATTGTGGCTCAAAGAGATTTGTGCGATTACCCAGTGATGGCGTTACTGTGAAATGCCGTAAATGTAACAAAATTATTGAGATCTGAATTTCATAGTTAATATTTGCAATATTTTCATGTCTATTTATGGCAAAAACATGGAAAGATGACGATATTAGTCTTGATCCAATAAAGAGTCAGACTATTGCTGTAATTGGTTATGGGATACAGGGTGATGCACAAGCAAACAACATGAAAGACTCTGGTCTTGACGTGATTATAGGTCTCAAGCAAGCTGGTAACAGCTGGAAAAAAGCAGAAGCAGATGGGCACAAAGTAATGTCAGTTGCAGATGCTACCAAACAAGCAGACATTATTCACATATTGATTCCTGATATGATTCAAGGTCAGGTATACCGTGATGATATAGGGCCAAATCTATCTGAAGGAAAAGCATTGTCGTTTTCTCATGCAGCTGCTATCTATTGGAAATGGATTGAAGCGCCAAAAAATGTTGATCTTATTATGGTTGCACCAAAAGGGCCTGGCTCCAAAGTCAGAGAGACATATCTTGATAACTTTGGAACTCCATCAATTGTTGCAGTAGATCAGGACTATACAGGCAAAGCCTGGGATAGAACCTTGGGAATTGCAAAAGCAATCGGGAGTGCAAGGGCTGGATTAATTCAAACCACTTTCAAAGAAGAAGTAGAAACTGATTGGTTTGGCGAACAGGCAGACCTTTGTGGTGGTGCAGCATCTATGGTTACAAATGCATTTGAAACTCTAGTTGAAGCAGGTTATCAGCCAGAAATTGCATATTTTGAAGTTTTACACGAGCTGAAGCTCATTGTAGATATGATTCAAAGATATGGAATTAACGGCATGTGGAGACGTGTAAGTGAAACTGCAAGATATGGTGGATTAACTCGTGGTCCGATGGTGATGGATAGCACAAATAAAGAGAATATGAAAAAGGTTCTAACCATGATTCAAGATGGTACATTTAACAACGAGTGGATCTATGAATATCAGAAAAACGGTAAAGAGGCATTTGACAAATACATGAAAGAATATGATGCACATCAAATCGAAAAAGTTGGCAAACAAATGCGTAAAATGATGTGGCCTGATTCCACAGAATAATTTTATTTCTATTTTTATTTAATAAATATGAATGTCTATTATTTGTTATAAGTGAAATGACTGAAACCACCGAATCTAAAATTGAAACATCTACCCTCTCAAAAGCTGAACTAATATCCTACTTCAGGGAAAAATGTGCAATCTGTGGACATCATAGAATTATGCATGATGAATTTGGAAAGTGTGAGGGTGTAATGAACAAACCTTGTAACTCTGGATGTGACGTATTTAATTCAGAATAATTTCTATATCTTTCTTAATTTTGAAACGCCTAATGTGATATGATTGATGATTGTTGACAGTGATGTTCCTGGACCAAACACATGATCAACTCCTGCCTTGATTAGTGCATCATGGTCAATGTCTGGAATCACTCCTCCTCCAACTACAAGAACATCGTTAATCCCTTTCTTTTTTAGTGCCTTTACTACTCTTGGAAAAAGTGTTCCATGTGCACCATTAAGAAGACTCATTGCAACAGCATCAACATCCTCATCTTGTGCAATCTGCGCAATTCTCTCTGGTGTTGCAAATAATCCTGAATAGATAACTTCCATCCCTGCATCTCTGAATGCTCTACATAATACTAAAGCCCCTCGATCATGACCGTCAAGTCCTAACTTTGCTACTAGAATCTTGATACTTCTTGATGCAGTTTTTTGCTTCATGAATAATTATGGTTATTTTGCATATTTTAAAAGCTTTATTTGATTTTCGACTTAGAAAAACAAAGTAAAAAAATCATCTAAACTCAATTATAAAAATGAAACAACGCAAAATGTCTTTTACTGAATAAAGTCTAAAAAACGTTAATTCTGTGCTCTGATTCTTTTATTTAATTCAGAACAATTTCATTATTTCATTTACTCAAAACAGTTCATTTGAAAAATATCTACATACAGAATTTTTAAATCTTAAATGATCGCCACCATTATGATAAATAGAAAATCTACATAAAGCCTAATTATTGAATCTCTTGTGTGGATGTTACTCCGATAAATTACAACCTGACATTTGAACCGGATCTGACCAAATTCACTTTTAGAGGTAATGAAGTAATCACTATGGATTGTAAAAAACCTACAAATACAATTCTAATGGATTGTGCTGAAATCAAAATAAAATCAGCACATGTTGAAAATGCAGGCAAAACTATCAATGCAACTGCAAAAACAAGTGAGAAAAAAGAAGAGCTTCAAATCAAACTCAAAGACAAAATTACTGGCAGGACATCTGTTCACATCGAGTTTGAAGGAATCCTCAATGACAGACTGCTTGGATTTTACCGAAGTCAATACAAACAGAATGGAAAAACAAAACATCTTGCAACTACTCAATTTGAGGCAGCTGATGCAAGACGTGCATTTCCCTGCTGGGATGTTCCAGAGGCAAAAGCTACATTTGAGATTTCAATTATTGCAGATAACAAGTTTTCTGCAATCTCAAACATGCCAGTTGAGTCTAAAAGAAAAATTGGCAAAAAAACGCTTTACAAATTTAGAAAAACTCCTGTCATCTCTACGTATCTTATTTATCTTGGCGTTGGCGAATTTGAATACCTCACAAGTAGAATTGGCAAAGTTCAGATTCGTGTGGTGACAACAAGGGGCAACAAATCAAAAGGTAAATTCTCACTAGACTTGGGAAAGAAACTTTTAACCTCGTATGAAAAATATTTTGGAATAAAATATCCATTACCTAAACTTGATCTCATTGCAATTCCTGACTTTGCTGCAGGTGCAATGGAGAACTGGGGTGCAATTACATTTAGAGAAACAATTTTACTTTATGACTCTAAAACATCCTCTACTAGAACAAAGCAGTTTATTGCCGAAGTAATATCACACGAGATTGCACATCAGTGGTTTGGAAACCTGGTTACCATGAAATGGTGGAATGACTTGTGGCTAAATGAAAGTTTTGCAACATTTATGGCAACAAAATTTGTAGACAAGTTCTATCCACAATGGGATTTGTGGAATCAGTTTGTAGAGGATGCAATGAATGTGGCAATGGGACTTGACTCCCTAAAGACAACCCATCCAATTGATGTTAAAGTAAATTCTCCTGCAGAAATCAGAGAAATCTTTGATGCAATCTCTTATGACAAGGGCGGATGCATCCTAAGAATGCTTGAACATTATGTCGGCGAAGCTAATTTCCGAAAAGGCCTAAAACAATATCTGACAAAATTCAAGTACAAAAACGCTCAGGGGCAAGATCTCTGGGATGAGATTGGCAAGGCCTCTAAAATGCCTGTAAGTTCGATGGTCAATTCCTGGCTCAAACAACCAGGATTCCCACTAATTGAGGTAAACCAAACCGAATCTACTTTGTCTTTAAAGCAAAAGAGGTACTTGCTGGAGCCTGACAAAAAATTCAGCAAAGGACTGTGGATGATTCCTTTATCGATTGGTTTGTCTGATGAGATTTTACAAAAAATGTTCTCAAAAAAATCAATGACAATAAAACTTCCTAAAAATACTGTTGGGTTTGTTGCAAACTATGGACGAAAGGGATTCTATCGCGTAAAGTATGGTAAAGAAATACTGCTTGACTTGAAAATGCTAGTTGATCAAAAAAAAATTCCACCGATTGACAGATGGGCAATACAAAATGATCTTTATTCACTTTGTGTCTCAGGTGACGAGCAAGTTAGAAACTATCTAGATTTTTCAGATGCATATTATGAAGAGGACAGCTATCTTGCATCAGTAAACGTTGCACATAACTTGGCAGCTCTTTTCTTTCGTGTATATGATGAGAAATTTTCTGAGGAAATTCGTGGTTATGCTATAACCTATTTTAGAAAATTATTGTCAGAGCTGGGATGGGATGCAAAAAAAACAGACAAACACACTGATGCACTACTGCGCTCCTTTGTAATTTTTATTCTAGGTAAAATGGATGATGAGCATGTTTTAGAAGAAGCACAAAAAAGATACAAAAAATTCCTAAAACACCCAAACTCCATTTCGCCTGACTTGGTTGAATCTATTTGCTCTATTGCTGCATGGACTGGAGACTCTAAGACTCACTCTGAACTGGTAAAACTATACAAGAATGCCAAAACAATGGAGGAAAAATTACGATTCTTGGGAGCAATGTGTAGCTTTAGGGATAAAAAATTACTGTCAAAGTCATTAAATTTCTCTCAAACCTCAGAAGTTCGTTCACAAAATATGCAACTGCCAATAATGAAGGTTGCTGCAAACCCCTATGGAAAGCAAGTTTTATGGCCATGGCTTAAGAAAAACTGGAAGAAGCTAAACAAAAAAGTCGGACATGGAAATCCACTTTTCAATAGAATTGTTGCAAGCATTTCTCCAGTAGTTGATGATTCAAAAGAAAAGGAAATCAGACAATTCTTTAAAAAAAATCCCACACCTGGAACTGAAAGAACTCAGGCTCAAACACTTGAAAGGATAAGAATCAATTCCAAATTCCTAAGAAAGATGAGAGCAGAGTTCAAAGATGCCTAAAAAAATCATTCCAACAATTTCTCTCGGTCTGATTACTGTTTTTGCAATCTTATTTTTAACTGGCACTGGAAATGACGACAAGGAAATTCTTAGACAGACTTTTCAGATTGATGCAATTTACTATGACTCTGGTCATGTTGAGATCTCTTATCTAGATAAATCAAAGCAAACAGACTATGTGATTTTAGAAATACTTGGCATGGATGAATCTTTTCAAAAAACATTTTCAGAGTCTGAATTTATTGAAATAGTACCATTTCCAAATTCACCAAAATATGGCTGGCCTGTACATCCTGTAGTCTTTGATATTAAACATCAAGAGTTTGGAATGATTCAGCTAAAAACTGAAATCCATCCATTGGGAGAACCAGCACCTTCTGTAATCTATGGCAAGCCCTAATTCGAACACATCTATTGTAAGAACTGCAAGAGATATTGGGAGATGATTGCATATTACAGATTCATTGACGAAGAACAGCAAAAATAATCTCTAGTAAAATCTTGATATGTTATAAAGAGGATGGATGGCATGCTCATCCAAATTCATATTTTTTACCTTCTATTGTTCCAAGGTTCCATGCTTGTAGCATAGAGATGATTGTGGAGTATTTTTCCATAGTTTGTTTCAAATGGCTTCATGTAATAATATGATTATAGTATGATTATAGTATGAATATTATAAGTGGTATGTATGCATTGCAATGCAAAATATCAATTCAATCCCTGATTATTCAAAATCTTTAATACGCTAATTTCTATTCTCTAAATTACTTCATGTAAAGATTCAACTCAGTTCATTTGATGAATTGGGTTGAATCCTTTCAGTGTTGTAGTGCCAAAAACTCACTTCTAAACACTAGTAATTTTCAAATGCCAAAGGAGTAAGTACTCTGTATGTGAGCAGACTGGCAGAACGTGTGTTGGAATGGAAATTTCACCTGCGTATGTTGATGTTATTCTAGAAACCTTTGAGAAATCATTACAGATTCAAGAACTGTAGAGTTGCAAACATACTATCTGTAGGGTGTGATGTTATCATTGAATTTGAACTAGTGACATGATGCTAGTTACAATTACCAATATTTGAGCAAATTTATTTTTGTGTGGCGTGCCTTGAAATTAGAAAAATTATGTTCTCCAGTAAAAAATTATCAAATTTTTATTTAATTCTGGTTAAATTGAGAAATCAGATATTTTCATAGTTTTTTCTAGTATTATGAAAATATTCTATTTTTCTCTATATGCTTGCCATACACTTCAAGTGTTTTTTATCTAACACAATTGATTTATGAAAAGAGGTCAAGTATTTGAAACATTATTTTATTCTGAGAACCAAAATCTTCTACATTTATCACACAGTGGAATTATTGTAATTCCTTCGTCATTTAGAAACACTTCTGTCTGAAATACCTCTACATCATCGTTACTGCATTTCTGGCATCTGTCTATCATGGATTTGCAACTTGATTCATGTGTAATTTCAATTGTTTGATTAAATTCATGCACTATTTGGGTCAATGACATGAAACTTTAGAGATTATCTGTAATTTCTGCAATAATAAGAATATGATTAAAGAATTATTTGGATTATTCTGGGATTTGATATCTGGAAATTAGTCTCCAAAAAATCATACCTTTTAATCACTCTGAGCATCAATTATTAAAACTCATTAATCAAGATACATGCCAGAATCCATCTCCCTTTTGTATTCTGCAAAAATACTCTTTTTTGACTAAAAAGGCATGCCGCAAATTACTCACTATAGTCAAATAATTTTCCACAGATAGTATTATATGCAATTACAGTACCGCATAAATACATCTAAAAACCTAGCCAATTATCTCTAGTTGGAAGTGAGGCCAAAAACCCCCTCCCAAGTGAAGTAAACATTTATCCTGATACAATGGGATTGTCATGTTTTGTTATTGATGATTCCTCTGATTATGCTTAATCTAGTAATGGAATACAAAAATAATGTCAGAGAGAATCACAATAATGCTTGATGATGATCTGGTTTCCAATATTAGAAAAATACAGTCAGAACAGATTAAAACCAATCAAAGTAGTGTGAATTTCTCACAGGTTATCGATGAGACTTAAGAAAGGACTGAAAACCTGAACCAATGTTTTTGTATGAATTTCTTTTTATTTCTCTTTATTATCAGATAATACTAGATTATTTCAGATACTTTTTACCTACTGACAGTCCTGACTCGTTACATATCTAAAATTGATGTAATGAGTCTTTGAGAGATATTGTAGTTTTGCACAATAACTAGACTTTGGACAAACCTAGCAATAACAAGATCTTGCATCAGATACTCTTCAACGATAAGTCTAAAATAAACAAATATCCATTATGTTTTCCGTACTTTTGTGTCTTCAAGGTGAGAATCTAATTTTCTGAAAACCTTAATCTTTTTATCTTAATTTGAATTATAATGAGAGGAAAAATGAGTAAACAGATCTACAAACAAAAAATAGACCCTGAATCATTTGATCAGGAAACAGTTCTTCTAGGAGTTAGAGAAACACTCCTGGACTAGTTTTTTTTATTATAATTGATTTTACTCTACCTGTCATATACTGCAAAGGTTTTATCGTTTAGAAGAATTGAGACCTCTGATGTAAAGCATTTTGAACATAAACTTATCATGGAACTAAAATGAATCTACAAAGTAATTTGAAACTAATCTACTTTTTTCGAAGTCAATATTTCTAATTTCTACAATAACGTACTTAATAATATAATTTTGAGTATGTGAGCAAGAACGATTTTTTAAATACCAAATATCCTTATTATCTGTTAAATAAGGAAATTTACACAAGATTTTATTGCAGCTAACAAAACGTTTCTTGTATTGGACTTGATTGCTGAACTTAAGAAGGGAAAGCGAGGAGCAATTGCAAAGGCAATTACTATAGTAGAAAATGATCAACCTGAAGCAAAAAAACTACTAAAGAAAATTTTCAAAGAGACTGGCAACTCTATGATAATTGGAATTACAGGGCCAGCAGGAGCTGGAAAAAGCTCGCTTATCAACAAAACAGCAGTTGCCATGAAAAAATTACAGACAAAACCTGCTGTTCTTGCAGTTGATCCTACCAGCCATGTAACAGGTGGGGCTATTCTTGGAGACAGGGTAAGGATGAGCGAATCTACTGATTCAGGAACATATATCCGCAGTATTGCATCAAGAGGTGCTACAGGAGCTGTTTCTCGTTCCTTAAGAAATAGCATTCGCATTTTAGAGTATGCTGGCTTTAACCCAATTATTATTGAAAGCGTGGGTGCAGGCCAAACAGAGGTAGAAATTTCAAATATTGCCGATATCACTGTTGTAGTTTTTAATCCTCATACTGGTGATAGCATCCAAACTATCAAAGCAGGATTGACTGAGATAGGGGACATCTACCTTGTTAACAAAAGTGATTTGGATGGCACCAATCAGCTCTTTGATGCAGTAAGGGATTTTATAGGTGCTTCTGAGAGAAACCCAATAATTTTAAAAACATCTGTAAAGAAAAACACTGGAATAACAGAATTTGCAAAAACTCTAAAAAAGATGATGGGAGACAAAAAGAAATTCAAAAAACAAAAAGATCAGGAAAGACTCGAAGCTGAACTTAAGGATATTGTTTTAAATAACATTAAAGTAAAGATGAATGAAATGCTTGATTCTGATAAAACATTTTCAAAGTATCTCAAAAAACTCCAGTCAAAAAATATTGATCCATTTGAAGCAGCAGATAAAATTACAAAATTCTTGGTAAAGTGAAAATATTATGGCAGAAAAAAAGTCATCAAAAACAAAAGAACCTGAAAAGAAAATTTTCACTGATTCAAATTTTCCTGTAAAGCGAATTTATCAAAAATCATCAAAAAAGAGACCCATTGAGGACTCTGGCAAGTATCCTTTTACACGTGGAATCCACCCAGGAATGTTTCGTGACAGGTTTTGGACAATGCGTCAATATTCTGGATTTGGAGATGCAAAACTTACCAATGAGCGTTTCAAGTTCATGCTTGAAAAAGGCCAAACTGGTCTTAGCATGGCATTTGATCTTCCAACTCAGATAGGATACGATCCTGATTCACCACAAGCAGAGGGAGAAGTCGGTAAAGTTGGAGTATCTATTGCATCACTAAAAGACATGATGATTGCCTTTGATGGCATTCCTCTTGGCAAGGTCAGCTCTTCTATGACAATAAATTCCACAGCATCAACTTTACTTGCATATTACATTGCAGTTGGTGAGTCTCAGGGATTCAAAAGCGAGCAGCTGCGGGGAACAACTCAAAATGACATTCTTAAAGAATACATTGCAAGAAATACCTACATCTATCCCCCTCAACCTTCAATGAGATTAATTGGAGATATGATTGATTATTGTGCACAAAAAGTCCCTCAATGGTATCCTGTGTCTATATCTGGGTATCACATGAGAGAAGCTGGCTGTACTGCAACCCAAGAAGTTGCATTTACGCTTGCAAATGCAATTGCATACATTCAGACATGTCTTGATAAAGGACTAAAAATTGATGACTTTGCACCACGCCTTTCGTTTTTCTTTTGCTGTACCATAGAATTCTTTGAAGAAGTGGCAAAGTTTAGGGTTGCAAGAAAAGTATACGCAAAAATTCTCAAAGAAATGTTTCATGCCAAAGATCCAAAATCAATGCAACTAAAATTCCATACCCAAACAAGCGGCGAATCACTTACTGCCCAACAACCTGATAACAATATTGTCCGAGTTGCAATTCAAACCATGGCAGCAGTGATGGGTGGTACACAATCGCTTCATACAAATTCTAGGGATGAAGCACTTGCATTGCCTACTCAAGAATCAGCAAAAATTGCACTTAGAACCCAGCAGATTGTTGCTCATGAAAGTGGCATAACAAAGACTGCTGATCCCATGGCTGGTTCCTATTATCTTGAGGAACTGTGTGATCAAATAGAGGATGGTGTATGGAAGTATCTCAAAAAAATTCAAAAGATGGGAGGCTCTGTTAAGGCAATCGAAAAGGGATTCTTCCAGTCTGAAATCAGGCAAAATGCGTATAGACTAAAGAAGGAAGCCGATGACGGTGAACGAATTCTAGTTGGCGTTAACAAGTATTCTGAAAAAGAAACACAACCCGAACTTCTAAGAGTTGATGATAAAATAGAGATTCAACAAAAGAAAGCACTCAAAAATCTCAGATCATCACGTGATAACAAGAAACTCGAAAACACCTTATCTGCCATGAAAAGTGCAGCTGATACCGATGAGAATCTCATGCCCTACATCATTACAGCTGCAAAGACATATGCTACTACTGGCGAAATTAGCAATACCTTCAGAGAAGTTTTTGGTGAATATCGTCCAAAAGAGGTCTTTTAATACCATTTTTTTAAAATATTTTTATCTACTCTGAATTTTTTAAAACCATTTTAATTTTAAATTATATGTCTAAAATGAAACTTGTTCTTTGAACATTTCATACAGATTAAAACCTAGATTCTATATTGTACTTTTGATTTCAATTGTTTGATGCCTCCAAGCAAAACTAGCTGCTAATGCAACTAGATATGCCAAAATTCCTATCAACATTACATACAAACCGCCATAAACTATGCTCAAAATTACCGTACATATGGCACCTAACACTGAAAACCCTCCGTTAATTGCCCATACCCAGGGTACAAATGTTGGAACATGCGATTTTACCAATCTCATTCCAGTCGGCATTGGTATTCCCATAAGAACGCCAATTGGAAACAAAAGCCCAATGCTTGTTGCTGCTTTTACTGCAAATGATTCAGAAATTAGAATGTGGATTAGCGGAGTTAAAAAACCAATGTAAACTAGTCCTATGCCTGCTATTCCAGAAATTATAAAAATCAGATTTCTAGTATTCATTTTAACTGCTTTCACACTAATCAAACTTCCAATTCCACTTGATAACAATATTGTAAAAAGTAGCAATGCAAAAGTCATTGTAGGGTTGCCCAAAAATAATATCAATTTCTGCAGTAAAGCCAATTCAATTAGTATAAACCCAAATCCTAATGCAGCAAAATAAAGAACTATGCTCTTTGTTGTCAAATTGCTGTAGTTCTTAACACTGGTGTTACTACTTTTCTTTAACCAAATGTATGGACCTATTAGAAAAATTCCTGCAATCCCAATACTCAGATACAATAAATGTTCTAATATTTTTGGAAATGGTTTTTCAAAGGAAAGAAAATACGGACTATCATCTGTAACTGGATGTGCCTTTGTTGGAAACAATGCATAAAATTCATCTAATGTAATCTCGTCTTTAAGTAATTTTGAGTATGGTTCTACCATTACTTGTCCTGGAATCAAAATAGGTTTGTAGCCATTTTTTGAAAATGCCTCTACAAAGAATTCAATTTCTTTAGCCGTAAATGGCTCTTTAGAGAAAACAGACATGGTCACGCTAGGATCCATCTCGATTGATTCAGAACCAACAATTATGATGTGCTTGTAGGCGTCATTTTGAGAAATACCGTTATTTTCTAATAGGGTTACAAACGTGGAAACAAATCTGGGTGTATCAATTAGCCAACGTATTGTGACTATCTTTCCTCTCTCAGTTAGGTGATCATAGTATTCTTGAAATCCTTCTATTGTGTATAAAAAATTCTCTGAAACTCCTAAACCACCAGAGGATACTGATGCCCATGTATCAACAAATGGAATGTAAATTATATCATATTTGTCAACTGAGCGTGAAACAAAACTTCGACCCTCATCTATATTTGCATCAACATATGGATGTGTATACACATTACCGTCTTTTTCACCATATCTTTTCACCGTCTCAAAAATTATTGGATTCAACTCTACTGATGTAATATCTTTATTTCCACTAACTATTGCTGCAATGACATCTCGTCCTCCACCAGAACCGATGATGAGCGTTTTAGGATTATCCATCATAGTAAAAGGTAGATACTGCATCCATGAGGATAATTCTTGTCTACTGGTAGGTGATCCATCCCAAGTTATGATGTTGGTGCCTGCTCCACCATCAATAAAGATTTTCGCAACAAGACCTTCACCTGCACATTGAGGTTGCCCAAATATTGCATCTGTCTTTTGAGGATCACAAATATCTGTAGGTCCTTCAACAACATCAATTCTAGAAAAAGAATTCCATTGTGTATATACAATACGTGTACCTGGATTCTCTCTGAGAAAAATCGGAAGATCCTTTTGTGCTCGTGAATCAGTTTGAATGGAAAACGTTTGGCTTGTTTCATTTACTGCCAATAGCATTGATGCAAATACAATTACTACAAGAGATAACAATATTTTTTTTTTGCTTTTGGATGCAACTGAAAAAATAACAGCACATACTGCAGATATCACACCTACTAAAAGAAATGTTCCTTCTCCACCAAGTATGCTCAAAAGTATTACTACTGATAATGCCCCTAATGACGCGCCAATTAGATCAGATGCATATATCTTTCCTGCGATGCGTCCAAAGGCACTAAATGCTGCAGATATAACAACTCCAACAAAAAAAAATGGAATGGAAAATAAAAGGATAAACAATGACAGATATGTTATGTCTGATGCTAAGACATGCATGACAAACAAGGATAACGGCAGAATGAAGGTGATTCCTGCACATGAAGCAATGGTAATATCATTTGCCCAATTCTCCTTTAATTTCTCTAATCTATAATGAACTAATAGTCCTGAAGCCCCTAAACCTATCAATGCGACAGAGATTGCTACAAATGCAAAATGATACCAAATAGCTGCAGAAAAAATTCTTGTCAAGGATATCTCTAAAATAATGCCTGACATTGATGCAAGAAAAATACCTACAAACAACAATCTCTGATTTATTGATGACGGAACAAGTCCAAGAGAAGAAACCAAGTAAGGATAATCTTGTTTCAAAATTCATTCCTTTTTAAATTATTACTATCTTTATTCACGATTGAGACTAAATGTATTGACTACTCGTTACTGCAAATTTTTCATTCAAAATATCTAATTGTACATGATTCTTAAAAAGACTCTAATTTTTGATAATGACAATCCCTCTAATATTGCCTCAGATGTAACAAAATCCATATCTGAATTAACACGTCACATGAGTTTGTTTCACCTGACTGTGTATGGCATTGGTTTGATATTGGGATCTGGGATTTACGTGTTAATTGGTAAGGCTGCATGGTTGGCAGGAGACTCTATGGATTTCTTTTGTTTTGGAACTGTTGTAGCAATATTTGCAGAATTCAGTTATGCTAAACTCTCCTCAGTTTTTCCAAAAACTACTGCAGAATACACATCTGTAAAAAAATGCTTTCAAAAATAATTTTCTAGCATTTATTGTTGGAATTGCAATTATTGAAATTGGAATGGTTTTTTATCTTGTTTACAGAAAGAAAAAAACTAATTTCTAATAACTTTCTTATGTTGTTATTTGTCAAATTATTTTATATAGAATAGTTGCTTGCTCCAAGATACGTTTTCTAGCTGTGACTTGTTTTTTTAAAATGATAATACACTTGCAAGAATAAATTCTAGTGTATAATTGTCATATTATGGAAAAACCCTTTGCCAACCTTCTTGTTCCTTTTGATAATTCATCAAATTCAAAACGAGCTTTAAGTTACGCCATTAAACTAGCAAAATTGTCAAACGCTACTTTATCTTTAGTTCATGTCATTTCATATCATAGTGCAATGGCCAAAATAGTTCAACCCTATAAAGGGAAAATGATAAGCCATGTAAAACAATTCTTAAAGGATGCAAAGCATTCGGCATTCAAAGAAGGAATACTTGTAAACCAAAACATCTTGTATGGAAATCCTTCTGAAGAACTTTTGAATCTAATGAAAAAGAAAAAATTCGATCTAGTTGTAATGGGGCGTAGAGGTACTACAAAGATTACCGGACCATCACTTGGCAGTGTATCAAATGCGCTTGTTCAGGGCTCTAAAGTACCAGTTCTAATTATTAACTAATCTATGTTTTTTTAATACTATTCTATTGTTTGTATTATTTGCTAGCGTATTGAAAAAATACCTTGCAACTATAATAATCACTTTAACATCTGACGTTTTTCAATTCTACCAAGCTGCAATATTGCAAAAACAAACACTGCGCAAATTATTGCTAATAGATACTGTCCGACCCCTATGCTGAGTCCTATTCCAGCTACCACCCAAAGTGTTGCAGCACTAGTTATTCCTCGTATATGTCCTTTGTGAGCAATTATGTTTCCTGCACCCAAAAACCCTATGCCTGTCACAATTCCGGCAGCGATTCTTGATGGTTCAATGTCAAATGACAATGAAATTACAGTAAAAATTGTTGCGCCAAGACTTACCATCATGTGTGTACGTAAGCCTGCTGGACGATGTTTTAATTCTCGCTCAAACCCAATTAGTGTCCCAAGTGCCACTGCCAACAACATCTGAAATAATGTTTCAAATTCAAAATTAACAAAACCTTCCTCAAACCCCATGAAAAAGAATTACAAATTAAAACTAAATAAAATTAGCATAAATTCCAATTATGATATTTATAATACTGTAATTTCCTAGTTTAATCAATTCTGACTGTTTACAATTAGGTTTTATTTGATTATTTGAAAAAATTCTAAACACCTTGATGAATTTTATAATGAATTGATTTTGAGCAAATCAAATCACATCACTGGCGTTTTTTATTTCAATCATATGTGAAAATTACCCTCTCAATTAATTAACTTCGATTTTTACTTTATTATATGGCCAAATCAAAGAGTAAATCACAGAAAGGTACTGGCATTACCCCTTGGACATCAAGTTGGTTAGACATTGACAAATCAATTGAAAATCTGCGCAAAGACATGGAAAAGGCGTTTTCATCATTTCCAGCAATACATATGCCTGGAATACCAAAAATATTACAAACTTCTTGTGACGTAATTGATGAAGGAAACCAGTTTCGTGTAAAAATGGATGTTCCAGGAGTAAAGAAAAATGAGATAAATCTGAACGTTACAGATAACTCATTAGAGGTCTCCGCAGAACACAAAGAAGAATCCGAAGAAAAGAAAAAGAATTATCTTAGAAAAGAAAGAAGTCATGTTTCTTACTATAGAACATTACCATTATCAGAAAATGTAGTTTCAGGGCAAGTAAAGGCTAAGCTCACAGATGGAGTATTGGATATTACCTTACCGAAATCAAAACCAACAAGGACACAAAACAAAAAATCTATATCTGTTCAGTAACTTTTTTCTTTTTATTTTCATTATTGAAAATAATCTAATCCTTTTTAACTTCAAGTAGTGCTGTTTGTTCATGGCTCATATGCAGACTACGCCTGAAGGAGTACCTGTAATTGTTTTAAAAGAAGGATCAAAACAATCCCGAGGTAGAGATGCCCAGCGAAATAATATTCATGCTGCAAAGTTAATTGCAGAAATTATCCAAACAAGTCTGGGTCCACGTGGGATGGACAAGATGCTAGTAGACTCA
The DNA here is from genome assembly GCA_029864235.1 of Candidatus Nitrosopumilus sp. GTDB lineage: Archaea > Thermoproteota > Nitrososphaeria > Nitrososphaerales > Nitrosopumilaceae > HKST03. The sequence continues at coordinate 6,079 of JAOTTW010000007.1, read as the reverse complement.
ATAGGAGATATAACAATTACAAATGATGGTGCAACAATTCTAAAAGAAATTGATGTTCAACATCCAGCTGCAAAAATGATGGTAGAAGTTGCAAAGGCCACTGACAGTGAAGTAGGTGATGGCACCACATCATCTGTTGTTTTGGCAGGTGCACTGCTTGAAAAAGCTGAATCATTAATTGACGATGAGATTCACTCAGTCATTATTGCAGATGGATACAAAAAGGCTTCCAGAAAAGCAATAGAATTCCTAAATGAAATTGCAATTAAAGTAGAGCCAAAAAATAAGGAAATTTTAAAAAAAATTGCACATACTTCAATGCAAACAAAACTAGTCTCCCTTGAGGCAACTGATCTTGCTATGTTGGCAGTTGATGCAGTATTGTCTGTCATGGAGGAGAAAAATGGTTCTTTCAAAGTAAATCTAGATAACATAAAGATTGAAAAAAAGACTGGTGGTTCTATTTCTGATAGTGAACTAGTCAGTGGGATAATTCTTGACAAGGAAATTGTTCATAGCGGCATGCCGAGAAGAATTGAAAATGCACAAATTGCCTTAATTAGTGAGGCACTAGAAATTAAAAAAACAGAATTTGAAGCAAAACTGAACATCTCTAGTCCTAATCAAATCAAATCATTCATGGAAGAAGAAAGTCAGTTACTCAAAGATATGGTAAATAAAATAAAATCCACCAATGCCAATGTTGTATTGTGTCAAAAGGGAATTGATGATATTATTCAACATTACATGAGCAAAGAGGGAATACTTGCAGTAAGGCGTATCAAAGAAAGTGACATGTCAAAATTAGCAAAATCCACTGGAGGCAGGATAGTTGGAAGTGTCAATGATCTGAATAATACTGATTTAGGTTCAGCACAAAATGTTGAAGAAAAAAGAATTGAAGAAGATAACTGGGTGTTCATTGAGGGATGTAAAAACCCAAAAGCCATCAGTATTCTAATTCGAGGTGGTTCTAAAAGAGTAATTGATGAAGCAGACAGATCAATGCATGATGCATTGATGGTAGTCAAGGATGTCATTGAAAACCCAAAAATTGTTTATGGTGGAGGCTCTCCAGAAGCGTATGTTGCGCTAAAACTACGAGATTGGGCAAAATCTCTTTCAGGTAGAGAGCAATTAGCAGTTGAGAAGTTTGCAGATGCTATGGAATCAATTCCGATTGCGCTTGCACGAAATGCTGGAATGAATCCGATTGATTCTATTACTCAGTTAAGATCAAAACAAAATAATGGTGAACGTTTTACAGGTGTAGATGTAATCAATGGAGTAATTACCAACTTTGAAAAACTCGGTGTAGTTGAGCCACTTAAAGTAAAAGAGCAAATCATAAAATCTGCTACAGAAACTGCAAACATGATATTGAGAATTGATAATGTAATTGCAGTATCACGTTCAGTCCCCTCTGAACCGCCACAAGGTATGCCACCAGGTGGTGGAATGGGAATGTATTAAAAATAATTTAAAACTAGAGACATTTCATTTTACTATTGTAACTGGAATTTTTGATTTATTGACTACATAATTGGCAACACTGCCTAAAAATAATCCAATTTCTGGATCAGGACCACGAGATCCCATAATTATCATATCTATCTTGTAGTTTTTAGCTAAAGTGACAATTGTGTTTCCTATATTTTTGCTAATTTTGCTCATACCTGTAAATGGAATATTTGCCTTTTGTGATATTTTTTTTGCTTGTTTGATGATCTCTTGGCTCTTTTGTTTTGCATTGTGAATTAAAATTGGTGAATTTTTTATTAATGCCGGAAAAGAAGATACGTTCAAACCAACAATAGATGAATCAGTTTGTTTTGCAATAACTAATGCAAATTTCAAACCTCTAAGAGAGTTTTTTGAACCGTCCAAAGGTACCAAAATTTTATCAAGTGTTTTACTGTCCAATACAAATAAACTATTTTACCTATTATTTAGAAAATTGGTCTAAACTCAAACTTGATACCAAAAACTTCACTCAATAGAGCATGTTATAAAAGACAATGTAATATACAAAAAAAGTATTGCTGTTAAAAGTAAAGATTCTAAATATTGACTCAGGGGGTAAACCTGTTGTATTTTTAAATGATAAAGATGCTGATGATCTAAACATTACTGCGTCTGAACGTGTAACTGTTAAATCAAAAAAGAAGATTACTTCAATAGTTAACATCTCTGCTACCATCGAAAAGGGTTTTCTAGGAGTAACCGAAGAAGTTAGAAAAATACTTTCCTTAACACAAAATTCCAAAGTAACTGTAGATATTGCACCGTTTCCAAAATCACTTCAATTTATTCGAAACAAACTTTCTGGAAAAAAGTTGTTGTACCCAGAGATAAATGAAATTGTACGTGATTTGGTCGATGGAAATCTTAATGAAAATGAAATTTCTGCATTTGTAACTGCTTTACATATTGACAAAATAGATTTGGATGAGGCAACAAGTCTTTCACGTTCAATGGTGGATACTGGTAAAACACTTTGTATTGATAAAAAAATTATTGTTGATAAACATAGTATAGGGGGTGTTCCTGGAGACAAAACTACATTACTAGTTGTTCCTATAATTGCATCAGAAGGATTTATCATTCCAAAAACATCTTCAAGGGCAATCACATCTGTTGCAGGAACTGCAGATCGTGCAGAAGTCTTGATGCCTGTTGAATTTACTGCAAACAAGATGTTACAAATACTCAAAAAAGCAAATGGATGTATTGTTTGGGGCGGTGCTATTGAATTGGCACCAGCTGATGAAATTTTTGTAAAAACTGAATTCTCACTTCATATTGATCCATTACTTTTACCGTCCATCATGAGTAAAAAGAAGGCAGTTGGCGCAACCCATCTTGTAGTTGACATTCCGACTGGAAGGGGGGCAAAAATGAAAACAACTGGAGAAGCAGATCTTCTGGCAAGAGACATTATAGAGCTTGGGCGTAGGTTGAGAATTCATACACACTGTATAGTGACTTTTGGTGAGCAACCAATAGGAAACAGTATTGGTCCTGCACTTGAAGCAAAAGAAGCACTTGAGGTATTAATGAATCAAAAACAAGTACCTGATCTTATCGACAAGACGTGTAACATAGCTGGAAGTATGTTTGAATTGTTGGGCAAAAAAGACGGTTATTTACTTGCAAAAAAAATTCTTGAATCTGGAAAGGCAGAAAAAAAAATGCGTGACATAATCAAGACACAAGGAGGAAATTCATCCGTTCTTCCAGAAGATATTAAAATCGGAAACCATACGTTGTTTATCCGTTCAGAAAAATCAGGACAAGTTCTATGGATGGAAAATAGAATTATTGTTGACATTGGACGTGCAGCTGGCGCTCCAAAAGATAAAGGTGCTGGAATTGTTTTTAATAAAAAAATTGGAGATCATGTAGAAAAAGGAGAGCTACTATTTACAATATTTGCTGAAAAATCACATAAACTTGATAGAGTAAAATACATTCTTACTAATCAATCCCCGATAGGCATAGGTAAGAGATCAGACATGCTTATCCACAAAATAACAGAATCCCCAACAGTGGAAAGAACATTTGTGATAGATAGATGATTGAAAACTTTATGCTATGAAAAACAATTACTTCCAATCCTGAATGGCTTTACAAATAATCTCTGTCAAGTCCACTTTGGAAAATTTTTTCTCTATTGAATTTGTTCCTATAATTTCTGTGACTCCTGCTTTTCTGATTTTTTTTTCTGAATCTCTCACAAAAACAGGATGTGTACATACAACGTATATCTTTCTAAAATTTTTCTTTCCAAGAAATTTAATTGCTTCTAAAATACTTCCTCCAGAAGACACCATATCATCATATAATATCAGGTCACGTCCTTTAGAAAATTTTGGTAATGGTGATTTAATAAGTAATTTTCCAGTTTTTCTATCTCTTTGTTTGTTTAAGGCAGTAGCAGTTGTGTTGAGGTATTTAGCAAATTTTTCTGCATCATCTTTCCAATATGTGTCTGGAGCTATTATGATTGGGTTTTGTAGTTTGTATTTTCTAAAATACTTTGCAAATAAGGGAGCAGCAGATAAATTCTTTGTAGGTAATTTGAAAAAACTCAGAGCATCTGGACTATGAAAATCTACAACAATTAATTTTGTCGCTCCAGCAGCTTTAAACAATTTTGCAATAACTGAAATTGTTACAATTTCCCCTTTGAGAAACTCTTTATCTTGTTTGGCATATCCCATGTATGGTATTACTGTAATTACTTCTGAAGACATTTCACGAGACTTTGCAATTAATGACAAGGTCTGTATGATGTTGGAGTCTACAGGCGGTCCTGTGGATGATACAACGATGATCGTTTCTTTATTTACGTGTCCTAGAATGGTAAGTTTGTTTTCACCATCAGGGAAAACTTTCAGTGTTGTTTTTAGATATTTTGCATCAAGTTTTTTTGCTATATTTATTGCTAATTTTTTAGCAGAAGGACTCCCAATAACAAAATATTTTTTCATTAATAATAATTGTGGAATTTACTTTTTATTGTTATTCCTCAAATGTTTCAATAAATTAAGAAATTCGTGACAAACATAGAGTTACTCTATGGATACTAAAACAGGTGTAATAGTTTTCTCTGCTAGTTTTATCGATAAAGGATTTTGTTGAAATTTCTAACATTATAGTCTCTCATCAAAATTTCTAAATTCAAAGATATTTTTTTATTTTCCATTTTAATGTGTCATGTGATTTTCAATAGTGATATTTTATCTATTGTTGATATAGATATGAGTAGTTTGTTTTTTGATGGTAAAACAATCAAAAAAAATTTTAGCAAATATACCTGTAGACCTAAAATCAATAATTAAAACTCCAATAACTGTTACTCCAAACACTGGTATTTTAACGGCAAGAGATATGCTATTGCGATATAAAATAGGCAGATTGGTTGTTGAATCTAACAAAAAACCTATAGGAATAGTTACTGAAAAAGACATTGCAAAAAGTATTTCAGTTTTTAGTGAAAAACCAATTGGAAAAATATCTGTTGGCAATATAATGTCAAAAGATCTAATTACTACCACTTTAGATTCATCAATTTATGATTGCGCAAAACTGATGAAAACATATGGAATCAGCTCAATTATCATTAAAAATAATGCTGAAAAATTGGTGGGGCTGGTAACTAAAACAGATTTGGTCTCTACTTTTCTTATTCAAAGCACTGCATCGTTGAATATCTCAAAGATTATGACTAAAAAAATAGTAACTGTTTCGCCAAATGATTCTGTGTTTGAGGTTGAAAGTATTTTGTTTAATAATAAAATCGGTAGGGTAATTGTTGTAAAAAATCATCAGCCTGTAGGAATCATAACTTATCGTGATTTTGTTCCTGCAAAGACTTTTGATTTTTCTAAAGAATTCACCAACCCCTATGAAAGAGAAGAAATATCACAAAATCCACAACTTAATGAATTTAATGTAAACCGATTAAGCTACCTTCTGACATTTTCTGCCAGTGATATCATGACAAAAAACCCTTTCATTGTATATTCTGATGATGTTGTATACACAGCAGCTATTCTGATGATCAGACATGGTATTAGTGGCATTCCAGTAATGAAAAATAAAAAACTTGTAGGAATTGTGACAAAATCTGACATTGTAAATGTGTTAGCAACAAAAGGAAAATTGTAATTTTTTGGATTTGAATTGCTTTTAATTTGCTGATATAGGAAAAATCTTAAGTTTGAATGATCCCATTAAGATTTATGAGTGATCATGATTATCGTGCGTCATTAAAAAATAAAGAATTTTTGATTCTACAGTTATTATGTAATAATTCCATTTCTCTGACTGAAAAAAAAAAGTTGGAAAAAGAACTAAAAGAAACTCGTTCTGAAATTAAAAAATTAGGCTAGTATTTGTTAAATATTTGTAAAACAAAAAGAAATTATAATTTTTAATATGCTGATGTATTTGCATTTTATTGCCACTGCTCTACCATTTTATGTCTGAATGAATCATCTTGATTCTTAAAATGTAAAAATTGACTAAACCATATTTTATTAAAAATGTCTTTTAGTTATATTTCATGGAATAA
>JAOTTW010000006.1 GCA_029864235.1 Candidatus Nitrosopumilus sp. | reverse complement strand
AGGGTCTGGTTTCGTCTATTTTCATGTCCCTGAGCAATTCAGTATGCTCAGATGTGTAACTGCTAGGATCAGTCACTTTAGTTATTATTGAGACGGTTCCAAGTTGCATCTCACCATGATATGTCACATTCATTGAAATTATCATTTTATTCAAATTTTTTGAATCTTGGGCAATTTGTACACTAGTAAAATCAAAATCCCACTCGTTGTATGGTGTGGGGTTTGCAGCAAAGGCAGGGATCATAGTAAGTGAGAGAAATATAATAAAAAATACCAGACTAGACAGAAAACTCAAATTCTTCTATTCCTGCAAAGGTCTCTTCAACTGCAGTATCGTATTTTGACACATCAGAACCTACATAGGAATACCAGTTTTTAGCAAAACTACTTGCATTTTGTACATACTGAATTTTTCCAACCTGTGTTCCACAGATACAGACTCCTAGTTTGAAAGGAATTACACCTTGTCCACAGTTAGGACATGTCCTCCAAGTTGCTGCTTCTTGTGTTTCTTTGTTCATGAAAAAACTATGCAGATATGATATATAGGCTCTGTGAAAACATTGTTAACATTTGTTAACAGTTTTCACGGAGTTTGTAGGATCCATTTTAGTTTTCAATTTTTCATTTATCATTTCATAAACGATTTTTCTTAAATTATGCTGATTTTCTTCATCCGTTTTTACAGCAGTCTCAACATCCAAAGGTTTTCCACATCTAGAACATTTTTTGGTATCAGATGGATTTTGCCATGGAATTATATATACAAATGACAAGTATTTGAACTCTGAGTTCGAGTTACGGTGACTGCACTATCTATCTTCGATTGTTTTGTAAACCCTTTTCAATGATTTCCAAAGCGTCTTCTGCTTTTTCTGGCCGAGGAAGCTGAATCATAAATACATTATCTTTCCCATAATGAGATTTTGGAGAAGATAATGCAAGCATTGATGTTTTTGCTAGTGATTTAAAAAATATTAGATGTTTATTTGCATTTATCATTAGTCTCTCAACAATTCCACCCTCAGAAAAATTTAAAACAATTTCAACAAAAACATGACCTAGACCATCTTGTAAAATATTAAGATCAGTGTTTATAGAAAGAGATTTTCCTGCAACTTTTGACAAGATTTCATCATATTTTTTTTCTTCAAGAATTATACAAGGTACGCTGTTATCATCAAAATCAAAAATAGTAACATTGTCATGTGATTGTGAAATTAATTTTTCTAGTTCATCACTCATTGTCTTCTTTTAAAACAGGCACTACTTTATCACTTGCTTTTATCAAAAATGGCGAGATGAATGCCGTTACAATAGAGATCACCCCAATTAGAGGGAACAAAAATGCACTCACAACACCTACATCAACACCGGCTTTTACTATAACTATAGAGAATTCACCTCTTGGGGATGCTAAAGTAAATGCAGAACGTAAAGATTTACCTCTTTTTTGCCTAAACAAAATGTTACCCATCATATTACCACAAAACTTCATTCCAGTTGCAACAGCAATTAGAATTATTGCAATAAAGATATAATTTTCAAGATGAGATATGTCCATTAATGCTCCAACTGAGATAAAGAATACGGCTACAAACATGTCTTTGATTGGACTTGCCAGTAATTTTGAAACTTCAGCAGATTTTGATTCTGCAACCAAAACACCTGCAAGAAAGGCTCCAATTGCAACAGATAGGCCAACAATGTTTGCTAATAATGCATAGCCAAAACACACACCAAGAACACTCAAGAGTAAAATTTCACGATGTTCTGATGCTGCAACCCTATCAATTAAAGGTGGAATAATCCTAGTTCCAATAGTAAATGTTCCAACAATTAATCCGGTTGCAACTAAAACTACAACCAAAATAGATTCTATTGATACGGTTCCAACAAGTGCAATTGATTGCAAAGAAGAAATCAAAATAACGGCAATTACATCCTCTACAATCAGTATTCCAAGTACAAGTATTGATGATTCAGTTTTAATTCGTCCTAACTCTTCTAAAATCTTTACAATGATTGCAGTACTAGATATGGAAAGTGCTCCTGCAATAAATAAAGAATCCATGAAATTCATTCCTAGTGTAATTGATACATAAAATACAGCAGCAAGTGTTGTAAACAAGCCAATTGTACCCACACCAATTGCAACTCTACCTATACTACGAATCTTTGCATATGGAAATTCTATCCCAATCACAAATAAAAGAAGAATTACACCAATCTCAGAAAACAAATTAAGTGCAGAAATATCAGATAAAATTCCAACACCTTCTAAAACATCAGATGAAGGCTCACCTTCAGGTAGTACCCAAGACCAGAGAGGGGAAAGAGGACCTAAAAGCATTCCAGCAAAAAGGTATCCAATTATCAAAGGTTGTCGAATTTTAAAAAATGCGAGAGTTACAATTGCTCCAATTATCATGATAAAAGCCAAATCAGTTACAAATGTGGTATGAGGCAATTCAGGAGTAATTTGTTCAATTAGGCTGGATACTGTATTATTTAGCGAACTTTGAATTCCAGAAGAATCAATCTGTAATGCAAAATTTTGCATGTTTTGACTTGGCAAATTTGTTTAAAAATAGTTATGCAGTGAAGGAAATTTCAAAAATTTTAGAATTTTTTCATATTATTTCTAATTGAAGGTCTTTATGCTCATTGATCTTAATCTAATTGCAGAGTGATGAATAGGTCATCTGAAAATTATGTAGAGATATGACCTGGGGTATCTGACTGCAGAATAGGTTACTTTAGAATTACCCAATTATTAATAGTACGGTACTATACCGTACTATATGATTCAATGTGAATATTGTCCAAAAGGGTTTATTGAAACAGCTAATGGTTTAGCAGAAAAAACATTTCATGAGTTACTTCATGAACCAGAAGTTGTCAACAAGTAACTCTTTACATTTTTTATTTTTGACCCAACTTTTTTAACGTTAGAATTTATTTTGAATATATATGGTTACCAAAGAAACAAAGAAAAAAGCTACAAAGACAGCAGGTGCAACAAAAAAAAGTACCAAGCGTGAACCAACTCCATCTGCAATACTCAAAAAAGTAGCAACTGTTTCAGATTCAAGCAAAGCATTACAAAAAGAAATCAAGGCAATGTCAAAAATTTTTAGCGATAATCAAAAAGTTCTAGTAGCCATAAAGGGAATGATAGATACATTAACATCTACTCTTGAAAATATACAAAAACAATCAAAACAAATTAATTTATTAGAAGATGATACTCAAAAACTTTATGCAGGATTAAATCAAGTAAGAACACAATCAAATCTCATTACAAAAATCAACAACCAAACTGCAAGAATACAAGAAGAAGTCAATAGGATTGACGAAATACAAAAATCATCACCAAAAATTCAAGATTTGTCTACCCAAGTTCAAAATAGTATGAATTCAATTAGAAACAATTCTCAGATGATCATAAAAATTGCACAGAGAATTGATGAGGTCAGAGATGATCTAAGAAAGATTTCAGGAAAGACAGATTCGTTTTTGGAGATTAGTTCAGAAATTGACAATTTAAAAAACAACATTCAAACTATTTCTGGAAAAACAGATCAATTAGAATCTAATTCACAGATGATCACTAGTTTCAGAGAAGAGATTGGAAGAATTTCAGATAAAGTAAATTCAGCATCAGGTCTAAGTTCAGAACTAGATGCAATCAAGGTCACAATTGATGGGATCTCATCAAAAGCATCTAAAATTGAACCCCTCGGAGGAGTTATTGATGGCTTAAAAAAACAATTTGAGACAATATCCTCAAAAGCAGATTCAGTCAACAGTGTAAATCTGCAATCAATCAGAGATCTTAGTGGAAAAATTGATAAAATTGAGACTGAGATTGGTTCATTAGCACATAGAGCTGATACTACTGCATTTGTAGGTGAAGGTCTCAAATCAGTTCAGGAAGATTTCTCTAATTTCAAGCAAAATGTGTATGACAAGACAAACAGCATTGAGCAAAAGATTTCCTCAACAAATGAAATGTTGAGAAGACAAGATGCATTAACGTCAGAATTTCATAAGAAATCTGACAAAATATTTGAAGAAATCCAATCTGTCAAGAATGTAACAAATAAGGCTTCAAGTGACTCTTCAAAAGAGGTGATGGCTTTGTTGAAGTTGTCTGAATATCAATCAAACATCAGAATGATCTCTGAATCAAAATATGGAGATGTGAAAGACCTTGAAAGCATGGCATTACAAACTGCAGATATTGTTAATCTGTTTGACAGAATAACAATAGAATCAGGAGAAAATATTCCACTTCCTCACGAGGTTAGACAATGGGCTATTAGTAAAATTTTGGATTGTGCGGATAGATGGGAAATTAGATTCAGTGATGTCTTTTCAATCTTGATTGATACAATTGGCAGAGACATGCTAAAAGAAATAATAAGAATTCAACAAATACGAGATATTTATGGAATTAGAGCTGTAGATGAAATTAGAAAAGAATTGAATATTGCTTAGATACCAGAATCATCAATTTCTTTGAATTGCTCTTTCTTTCTTTTGAGTGCTGCAAATATACCAATTATTGCAACAATCCAAATTGTACTAAATACAACATTAGAAATGCTGACATACATGTATGGTGTAGCATCCATTAAGTTTGTTTTAATTAATAGTGCTCTATCGCTAATATCCATCATTCCAGTGTGATATGCAGAGCTGTCTTTTGGAATACTAGAAATCTTTTCAATACTTGCAACCAAAGTATTTACATCAGTTTCTATTCTTAAAAAGTTTGTAGACTCTGTAGGAAATATCCATACGGGATTTTTGTTATTATCAGGAAGATTATCTAAAACTATTGCCAAGTCCTCTTTGATTGCTACAAGATGAGATTGAATAATAGTAGGATCAGACGAACCAATAATACCATCAAGATGCCCACGCATTCTATCTAGAGGGTAAATATCAGAATTATAACCATTAAAAGCCATCACAGCACCAAATACAATAATTGCAATAATTCCAACCATTGAAAGCCTGTAAACGGTATTTGCCATCTTCTCACTCTTGCTTAAGATTCTAGTTTTACTTGATTTATTTCTTTTAAATCTAGTATGGGAGAGACTCATGTATGCAATGTAAAAAAATCCAACCGTTTGAAGCCCAATAATAGGAATAAAAATAGGATTGTTTGAAAATATTGAGATAAAAATTCCAATCATCCCATATACACCAAAAAAGATTTCTAGTAATGTCATTTTGGTAAATGGTAAATTATAAGCCTTATTTCGCCAGTCATCTTCTTTAGTAATTATTCCATATTTTGGAGTTCTCAAAAATTCATTTTTCTTTCCAAGTACTGCATCAAATACTGCAACACTATTATTTACAGACATTCCAGCATTATACACCAAAAGTGCTGGAAGAATTTTTGCTTTTGATTTCCAAGATTTATGATACATGCTTTGTATAATCATTATGTATGCTCCGGGTCCCATTGCAAGATATGTTGCGATTGTTAGTGCAGGAATAAAACTAACAACATAGAGATTCATGTTGGAGGCTAAAAGAATTGGCAGTGCAAGAAATTGTACAAGCATTAAGGGATAGACAATGTGTCGTGTAAGTTGAATAAATGCCTGAATTTTTGTCTCTATTGCAACTTTACGTTTTACCACAATATCAGTTAACAATTTGAGTGCACATTGTATTGAGCCCTTTGCCCAACGAAATTGTTGTCTCTTGGCAGCGTTCATCTGAACTGGAAGTTCGGCATCAACTACAATATCTGGTAAGAACACACATTTCCAACCTTTCATTTGTGCGCGATAACTAAGGTCTAGATCTTCAACTAATGTTGCAGTATGCCAACCACCTGCATCCTCAATACAGTCTCGCTTCCAAATTCCAGCAGTTCCATTGAAATTCATAAACAAGTGAGAATTGCTTTTTGCTTTTTGTTCAATAAGAAAATGAAAGTCAAGGCTAAGAGCTTGTGCCTGAGTGATTGCAGAATAGTTTTCATTAACATGTCCCCAACGACATTGAACTAATCCAATATTTGGTTTTGCAAAATGAGTTATTGCTCGTTTTAAGAACCAGTTTGGAGGAATAAAGTCTGCATCAAAAATTGCTACATATTCTGTATCCGTAGTTTGCATTGCATACTTTAATGCACCTGCTTTGTATCCTTTTCTTGTACCTCTTCTAACATGTTCAATTTGGAATCCATGTTTTTTGTACTCATCCACAATTGTTCCTAAAAGATCAACGGTATCATCATCAGAATCATCTAATACCATTATACGCATCTTTTCTTTTGGATAATCCATAGTACATACTGCATCCACCAATCTTTTGGCAACATATTTTTCATTATATATCGGGAGTTGGATTGTAATTGAAGGGGTTCCCATTTCAGTAGTATCTATAACTTCTTTTCTACTTCTAGAGAGATACGCAAGATAGTAGAAGTTACAAGTATATGCAGTTATTATGATAGCTGATAGAATAAACAGATCAAAAACGAATTGTGTAAAAGGATTTAGCGCCACCCTAATTTCATGGAATGGTTAATTGTTATTTATACTTGCAAAATGTGTTGACTATTTCTGCTCAAAGATCTTGATTGCCTGTGGTGGACATACACCTTCACATGCCAAACAGAAGATACAATCAGGTTCTTTAGACATTAGTGGCTTTTTCTCAGATGCGGGGTTTCCAGGAGTATCAAACCACTCATAAACACCAACAGGACATGCTTCTATACATCCTCCATCAGCAACACAAATATCATAATCAACAGATACAAATTCTCCCCAAACTCCCAAGATGCCATTATTAGAGGAGGCTTTTCTGCCCCATGTTTTTATTGTATGATCACCTGCAGTAAATGGGGCCGATGGTTTCATTTTAGATTTATAGTCAACATCAATTGGACCAGGTTTGGCACCATCAGGTATTTCAATTTCTCCACCCTCATCATCTATTTCTTCTTCAGTTGCTTCAACTGGTTTTGGTTTAGCACCGAGAACAATTTTTGCCAAAGGAGTTAGTTCCTCTAGTCTTTTTATTGCTTGAGGATGATTTAGTTTCTCTGTTTTTGCAAGATAAGAGATCATCTTGTCTGCTAAAATGGTATTTCGTAAAATTGTATCAATCATCATTTTAGCAAAATGATCTGCTTTCTTTCTATAATCCTTAACCCAATTTGGATCTCCAAATTTTTCAATTGGAAAAATTTGATAAATAATATCAACAACTTCACCGGTAACAATTTCAACAGTGACGGATAACTCTACTTCGTCATATCCCTTTGCATCGGGATCTTTCATATTCTGTTCTTTCCAACGATATGTAGCAAAAATCCTATCTGCATAAGCATCCATTTCAAATGCTTTTTTTAGTCCATCATGTACAGATTTAATTTCATTTGGATCTTCAAGTTGAATCGGCAGTCTATAAAGTCCAAGCTTAAAACCATGTAATGGATATACACCTCTCTTTGCAGTAGGTGCTTCCATTGACCAAACGCGATCTTTAAGAAGTAATGACATTTAGTTTAATTAATTAGAATTTGTTTAAAAAGGTTATCAGTCATTTTCCTCAGGACAGGTCAACTCACGTAGTTCAGTGTATTTTTTTTCCATATTTTGGGCATGAAATAAAACCTGATCTAGAGCATACTGATCTTTTGAAAAATACCATCTTATTGGAACCCAATGCCCAATTCCATCCATATCATGAATCATGCCTTTGTCAGCTTTAACTTTGAGTTTTTCATCAACAGAGGTTTCCTTAATGGTTAGACCTCTTTTTGTCTTGTCTTCCATGATAAAATCAGTATTAGCATCTTTAATGTAGTAAAAAGATCCTTTCTTTAGAATAGGCAGATCTAAAAGCAATTTATTTTTCCACTGGGTTTCCTATCATATTTCCCCATTCAGTCCAAGAGCCATCATAGTTTCGAACTTTTGGATATCCAAGTAAATATTTTAAAACAAACCAGCTGTGAGATGATCTTTCCCCTATTCTACAATAACAAATTATATCTTTATCAGGAGTAACACTTTTTGGTTCATAATTTTGTTTTAGTTCTTCAACAGACTTGAACGTTCCATCTTTATCATTGACAGCAGTTGCCCATGGAATGTTGTTTGCGCCTGGAATATGTCCACCTCTTTGTGCATGTTCCATTGGATATTCAGGAGGAGCAGTAATTTCCCCTGTAAATTCTTTGGGAGACCTTACATCAACCATCACTGTATCTTCACGCTCTAGAGCACGACTCACATCATACAAGTATGCACGTAATCCCTCATCAGGTGGAAGTGCAGAATATGTAGAAGGATTAATTTTTGGTTCTTCTGTTGTGTATTCTCTATTTTCTAACTCCCATTTTTTTCTGCCGCCATCCATGATCTTGAGATTTTCATGACCATAGTACTTGAAAACCCAAAAAACAAAAGCTGCAAACCAATTGTTAAAATCGCCGTAAAGGATTACTTCAGAGTTTTTTGAAATTCCATTTTTTGACATTAATTCTTCAAATTGCTTTTTGTTAATTATATCTCTAGTAATTGGATCGTTGATATCACGTTTCCACCAAATTAGACTAGCACCTTTAATGTGGCCCTTTTGATATCCATTTACGGGATCATAATCTACTTCAACTAATTTTCTATTATTATCAGGCGGATTCTGTGACACCCATTCAGTTTTAACTAACACTTCGGGATGTGCGTAACTCATGATATTTTATGAATTTGTTTTCATACTTAATTGTTTTTCTAGAAAATTTAATAAAAATATCATTATTAAGTACATGAAAGATAAGAAATTTGTTTGAAACTTCATAAAGTTGCAATCATAAGTAAAGTCGGTTCAAAAGATTCAGAAGATGCTGCAAGAGATGTTGCAAGAAAGTTTCTTGCAAGAAAATCTGAAGTGTACACTATATCTCCAGTGGTAGTAGATGGGGCAAAAAAACTAGAGTCACTTGAGGAATTAAAAAAGGTGAACTTGGATCTTGTAGTCACACTTGGCGGGGATGGGACAACTCTCAGAGTATTTAGAAATCTTGAAAATGAGACACCGCTCCTTACCATTAATGTGGGAGGCAATAGAGGAATTCTTGCAGAAATCACTATTGAAGATATTGATGATGCAATAAACAGTATTTTAAAAGATAAGTTTTTTTTGGATAAAAGAATCAGAGTGGTAGCATCAAGTGGAGGAAAAGAATTCCCCCCCGCATTAAATGAGATCTACATTTGCAGGACAAATCTTACAAAAACTGCAGAAATTGAAATAAAATTTCAAAATGACACAGTAAAACAAAAGATGGATGGTGTGATCATAGCAACTCCTAGTGGTTCAACAGGCCACTCATTCTCATTGGGAGGTCCAATTCTTCATGAAAGCTTGGATGTCTTGATCATAACACCGGTTGCGCCAGTGTATCGATTAGAATCAATTGTTGTTCCAGATGAGAAAATTGAAATAATATCATCTCATGACTGCAGCATAGTAATGGATGCACAGGTTGTTAAATCTGCAGGATTTGAAGAACCAATAATAATTAAAAAATACAAAAAACCAGCAGTTTTTATTAGATTAAAGAAACGTGGTTTGAGACAGATGAGCAAGCTTGGATTTTAGA
Source organism: Candidatus Nitrosopumilus sp. (assembly GCA_029864235.1). Lineage (GTDB taxonomy): Archaea > Thermoproteota > Nitrososphaeria > Nitrososphaerales > Nitrosopumilaceae > HKST03. The sequence continues at coordinate 30,589 of JAOTTW010000006.1, read as the reverse complement.
ATTTTAGATGCCAGTGCATTTTATGCAGGAGTTCCATTTGGATCTGACAATGATTGTTATACTACTTCACTTGTGTATGAAGAGATCAAGCATATCAAAAAAAATCATGATGCATTAGGAACTCTTTTTGAGACAAATCGACTTAAGATAATGGATCCAGATAATGAATCAATGAATTCTGCAATTGCGTCGGCAAAAGAAACAGGAGACTATCAACAATTATCAAAACAAGACATTTCAATAATCGCACTCTGTATTAATCTCAATGGCCACTTAATCACAGATGACTTTGCAATAACAAATGTTGCAAAAAACATTGGTCTAAAGACAACGCCAATAATGACTACAGGTATTCAGGATGTTGGCAGGTGGGTTCATTATTGCCCGGGTTGTTGTATAAATCACATATCAGGAAAAGAATGCCCTATGTGCGGAACAACGTTGAAGAGGAAATTACTCAAGGGGGAATCTTCTTCCGTACCACTCAACAAATGAGCCATCATATAGTTTGACATTTTCAAAACCTGCAATCTTTAACTGAAGAAATAAACTTGATGCCCTATGCCCGTGCATACAATAACAAATAATCGGATTAGTCTTTGAAATCATCTGTTGAGAAAAAAGATTTTGTAAGAATTCAGAATCTTTAAAGATCTTTTCATCATATCCGATACCTTCCGTGAATGGAATGAGTTTTGAATTTGGTATATGACCCCCCATAAATTCTTGTGGGGTTCTTGCATCTAAAATAGTAAATTTATCTAAATTATTTTTGAGTGTTTCAGCATCAATTCTAATTGTACTATTTATCTTTGGAATAAAATTTGTACGCAGTGGAGTAAATGTTTTTTTTATAAATTTAAATCCATTTCTTTGTAAATTAGAAATTGTTGAATCAAGTAAGAATGTCCTTTCATGTCCGAAATATAGAAAAGTCCACACTATACGTGCTGCAGATGGATCCATAAAATCACCAATCACTACAACAGTTTTTGTATCATCAATTCCCAGAGAACTAAGCAGTTCAGCAAAATTTTCTTCATCTAAAACAAGATTTGAACCGTATTGATCGAATTGAACTACTTGTTCTATCGATAATGATTGAGAACTTTCAAGATGACCATACAAAAACATGGGTTTAGGTCTGGTATCTAAAATTACAAGATTAGGATCAGATAGATTTTTTTTCAACCAGTCAAGTGAGACTAACATCAATGATACATATTTATCAATTTATTTAATGATATCATGCATCATGCAGAGTTTTTTGATTTGTTGTTTTTAGAAATGTACTTTGAGATTCTAGAATTTTTTTAATTTTTTTTGCTCTTGCTTCACCTAGACCATCAATTTTTGCAAGCTCTGTAGTAGTTGCAGTAAAAACTTTGAGAGGAGTGCCAAACTTTTCTAACATTCTTACTGCAAATTTCTCGCCAATTCCAGGAAGACTACATAATGATGATAATTGTTGCTTTTCTAAATCATTTGATTTTTTGATTTTCTTTAAATATGGTCCTTTTGGAGATTCTTTTCTGGAACACATTGAAACAAGGAGTTTAGCTGTATGTATTGCGCTAGGAGTAGGGATTACAGGGATTTTAAAATCAATGACTACTGTAGAAATTGCACCATAAAAAATTAGTGGATTATCAGCAATTTCATCAATTTCATCAACGTTTCCCTCTAACAGTATTATTGGGTATTGGAAATGTTCCTTTAGTCTTGAACATTGATCAAATAATCGACCATCAAATATAGATGATAGTAAATCACGAATACTTTTTCTTTCAATGACTATTTCAGGTGCAACAATATAATCACCTACCGGAAGTGTTTTCATTTCTAGATTGAGACCTACAGATCTTAGTAGATCAGGGATGCCACTCTTGCGCTCACGTTCATCTACAATTATTCTCAAATTTTGAAAGTTCAATAAATATAACTGATTTAATTTATTAATATTTTGTTTGAAATTTTAATAGGTTATTTTCTAGGATCATCAATTTTAGCAGGTTGATCAGTCATCTTCGCGCCGCTTCCTGCTCCACCTCTCATCATTTCAGTAATTTTTGTTTCTTGTTCTTTAAGAGTTTCTTTGATTCTTGTTTCTTGTTTTTCAAGTACAGTAAAACGTGTTTTTGCCATCTCTAGTTTTTCTTCAAGTTCATCAACTAGTTCTTTTTTTGTAGATTTGATTAGAATTGAGCCAGAGTGTTTGTATACATTATCATCTTCATCTGCCTTTCGTAATTCTTCAAGAGCTTTCTCAGTTTCTACTTTTTCCATTTGAAGATGTTGTTTTTGAGTCAGGACTGATTGTAAATTTTGTTGTGATTGTTGTAGCTTCATGAGTTGTTCTTGAAGCCATGGGGGCATTTGTCCTGTTGACATACTATTTTCTTGTTTAGAGTTTTATTATATCTTTACCGATTCAATTGAATCATAGCTTGCCTGAATTAATCTTAGAGTAGAGTTTAGATTTGCACGAAGATGAGAAATATACTCAGATTCTATAGAAATTTCAATTTTTTCATTTAGAGACATTTTCGTTTTTGTGGGATTTTCAGGATAGTATTCATTATCAATGTTCACGGAATCAAAAATTGCTGCTGTTTTCTTTTTTGCATCAACGTAAATTTTTGCACTAAAGATTGATATCATATGCGGTTCCTGCAATTTTGAAACTACATTTTTTACACGACCATATCCCGACTGCATCTCTAGAAAATTTTTTTGAGCCGCACTCAGGACAAGTTCTATTTTCTTTTAGCGTAAGATGGATTTTGGTATATTGCTTTCGGAGTTTAATTCCATACCTTGCACCCAATCCTTTTAGAGATTTTTTCTTGGCCAACTTGCTAATTGCCTTCCTTTACTTGTTTTAATTTTTCTCGAATTTTTGAGCCGATCATAATAGATATTTCTCCACATCTTACAATCTCATCCATACTGAAACCATCATTTCCACCTTTTTGTGAGGCACAAATATTTCCATCAGAATCAGTAGTGATGGTTATTCTTGCATCCATTACATCCCATTCATCAGCGTTTGGATCAACAATAATATGATTTCCAATTTTACCCATAGTTACAGAGACAGGTATTGTTGTAATTGGTACGTCAGATTCTTGACCTTCAACAAGTGTTGGGATATCATCATTTAATTCCCATTTTGGGGTTTTTGAAGATAATATAGCAGCTGTTGCAGCATATGCACAAGCGTCAAAAAGATTTCCATCGTAATCAGATACAACATTATCAGCAAAAACACCTACAACAGACTTGTCTTTTTTAATTACTAATTGGGACAGATCAATCATATGACTTTCTCTAATTCCTCTATCAACAACTCTTGCTAATTCAATTACATCAGGGCCAGGAGGGCCAGTTTCAACACTAGGATGAGATAGAGGCAAAAGTTCAGCAGTGCAAATGAATATTCCTTTATCACCCATATCAGGAAAAGGTCTATCAGGTTGGATTTTTACACCACAAACTACTTCGCTATCACCAAGCCTAACTCTTGCAGACCCATTAGCTTTTGGAATTGCATTTGTCTCAATAATTAATTCTCTTGTTTCATCCAATGCCCTACCATCAATTCGTTTTCCTTGTTCCAATAATTCAAGAATTTGTGATTTTTTTAATTCATCTATTATACTTGAGGACATTTATTGTTCTCCTCCACTACCAAAGTATTTGTCATGCAAAGCTTTCTTTTGTAAATCATAAACAATTTTGCACCCAATAATTCCAGTTTCAATACATTTCTTATATTCTTCTGGAGTAAGAACACCATCTAATTGTAGTAAGGTAATTTTTTTCAGATTTGGCATGTAGCCAATAGGCATATCTGCTTGACCTGCTTGATCCTCTTCATTATTTACATCAAGAACTACAGTGTCTGCAACTTTTCCTGCAGCACATGCAGCAACCATGTCTCTCATCGGAATTCCTGCATCAGCTAATGCAACAGATGCAGCAGAAAGTGCAGCACAACGAGTACCACCATCGGCTTGAAGAACTTCAATGAAAACATCAACTGCAGTTCTTGGGAATTTATCCAATATGACTGCAGGTTGAAGTGCCTCTTTGATAACTTTAGAAATTTCAATTTCTCTTCTTGATGGAGCAGGATTTTTTCTTTCAGATACTGAGAATGGCTCCATATGATACCTAACTCTTAGGATACCAGTATCAGTGTTTGACATGTGTTTAGGATGAACATCTCTTGGACCAAAAACTCCAACAAGTATTTTGTTATCACCAAATTCAATGTAAGCTGATCCATCTGCATTTTTTAGTCCGCCAGCTTTAATCATTATTCTTCTTGGTTCATCTACTTTTCTCCCATCGCATCGAATTCCATTTTCATCTAGTAAAACTAATTCTGACTCCCTTCCACCCATTATGATTCACCTTTTGATTCTAACATTTCTTTTATCTGATCAGTTAAATTTGCAATATGTGCTTGTTCATCAACCATTTGGATTGCTTTTTTAGCCTTTAATAATCCCTCGGGATTCTCACAAGAAACTACTACCCAGCCATTTTGTCCTATGGTTATTGCTGCGTTTGTAGCCATCTCAATTGTTTGAATCATCGTACCTCTTTTTCCAATTAGGCGTGGGACTTTACTTGAAGATATTTTAACCAAGTCTCCAGTGTCGATCTTCCCAAGATCCCTATCAGATATTGTTACAAGAGGATCACGTGTCCTATCAAAATTGGCAATTCTTGCTGCAACAAGATCACCTGTTTTTAGTTTGGAAGATAAATCATCAGCATGTGCTGAAAAATCCCGTCCAAAGACATCCTGTGCGGGTAAAAATCCAACATAACAAGAGTTGATATCTAATTCCCATGACAAGGATGAATGAGAGATAACTTTTCCAATTACAAGATCATTGATTTTTGGAATATATTTTCCAGTTAATGGAATTACTTTAACAGAATCATCATAAATTTCTGAAATGCCTACAGTTGTAGCAATTATCTTGCTTCCTTCCAAAATAACATTTTGTTCAGGTCTGTAGGGACCGGTAGTCACTACATCTCCAGGGATAACATATTTTCGTCTATTATCCATTATTTCATTACCTCTACTGTAGCAGATCCTTTGGTAATAGAACCTAATCTATCAATCACGTTTGGCCTTGCTGCAGCGGGTATTTCAAGTATTGCTTTTAGTGAACCATTATTTTGCCATTCTTCTTTCTTAAGAGAACCAATTGATTTTAGAACAGCATATGATTGTGAGGCATATTGTGCAGGAACAACAATTTCAAGTGAGAGATTTTCAGATTTCAGTGGAATTACAGAGCGAAGTTTTTCAGCTATATCTTTAATCTGTTCATCTACTGATTTTTGAGGGTCTACTGAAACTCGTGCATCCTTCATAGCTTGTTCTACTCTTAATGGAGGATGAGGTAAATGTGTTCTAGGATCAACGTATGTCTTGACAATAAATTCAACAATTTGCTTTTTCTTTTCTTCAGTCATTTTACGTCTCTGTTCAGTTGTTAAATTTAGATCACCCTTTTCAAGAATCTTTTGAGCAATTTCTGTTTCATCCTCAGTTTTGAAAGCTTTGAGAAGTTTTTCAGTAGAGGGTTTTGTACCTTTACTTGAATCAGTGTAAATCTCATCAGAAACCAAAACAGATGAGATATCCTTTTTCTTTCCAAGTTTATATTCCAGTGCAGGATCGGGCTTTACCAAAATCTCAAATTTTTCTCCTTCAAAAGAATATTTTACAACAGTTACATCGGCCATTTCTGAAATAATCTATCACAATTTGGTATTTATCTATACGTGAATCTAGCTAGATTTTTATGTGGACTTTGAAGATTTCCATCAAGATTTGTCTTCATTAGAGATTATTAGCAAAGGTGATAAAAAAATGTCGGTAAAACTTAAAGGAGTTCCATTACAATACTCAAATGCACTTAGGCGTATCTGTCTCAATGGTGTTCCTATATTTGCCATAGATACTGTTGACATATTAGAGAATTCATCAGTAATACCAGATGAAGGTTTGGCACATAGACTAGGATTGATTCCACTAAAGACTGACCTAACAAGATTTAACGAGCCAACAGAGTGTGATTGTAAAAGTGAAACTGGTTGCTCAAACTGTAAAGTCATGTTAGTATTGGATTCTGGTGATTCTGATATAACAAGGACAATTCTATCTAATGAGTTGATATCAGAAAATGATCTGATTAAACCAATTTCAGATAAAATTCCCATTGTACAATTAGCTACAGGACAAAGAGTGAAAGTGGAATGCTATGCACGACTAGGCCGTGGAACTGAACATGCAAAATGGAATTCATCAAACATTTCAGTTCTAACTGAAACTAATAATGAAGATGAAAGAATTCTCACTGTAGAATCCACAGGATCACTTAAACCAGAGGAAATTATCCTTGCAGGTGTAGAGGAAGTCAACAAAAGATTGGTTGAATTCAAAGATATCATCGGTAATTTAGAATAAGAAGCATAGACATTATATTTGGGTTTTAAAACGCATTATTCACATGACTAATCAAATAGTTATACGTATGGCAAAGGATCTAAAGAGGGCATCAGTCAAGAATGATGCTCCAATTTGGGCAAAATTGTCTGAATACATACTAAAACCATCAGTTGCTAGGAGAGATATCAATTTGTATAGAATTGGTCAGTTAACAAAAGAAAACGAAACAGTGGTCTTTCCAGGTAAAGTCTTAGGAACGGGAAACATCCCTCATAAAATTACACTTTGTTCGTTTTCTATTTCAAATTCTGCTGCAACAAAGATTATTGAAAATGGTGGAAGAATTATTAGTTATTTAGAATTAATAGAAAATAATCCAACTGGAAAAGGAGTGAAACTACTTGGTTAGTCAAGAAGATACAATTGTAACAGATCGTCCGATTGTCGTCGATGCTACAGGCCACATTGCTGGAAGATTATCATCAAATGTTGCCAAGTTATTGTTAAAAGGAAACAGAGTATCAATTGTAAATTGTGAAAAAATTATGATTAGTGGAACACGCTCCAATATTATTAAAGAATACAGAGATTTTTTAGAGATTTCAAGTATCATTAATCCAAAACATGGTCCATTTCATCCTAGAAGACCAGACACAATCATGAAAAGAATGATTAGAGGAATGTTACCAAGAAAGAAGTCATCAGGATTAACTGCACACAAAAAACTTAGAACCTATATTGGTTCCCCAAAAGAATTGAGTCCATTTGAAAAGATTCAATTTGAAAAAGCTAAGATTAAAAGATCTGCATCAAACTATACAACCATGGGTGAACTTGGAAAGACAATAGGGTGGACTGAATGACAACTCCAAAAACTGAAATCTATTTTGCAACTAGAAAAACATCTAGTGCACATGTATACATTACAAAAGGACAGGGAAAAGTTAGAATCAATAATGTTCCAGTAGAAATGATTCCTCAAGAGACGGCAAGAGAAGTCATGCTTGCACCTTTAGAAATCACAGGAGATTTGAGAGATAAAATTGACATTTCTGTTAGGGTAAGAGGTGGAGGTTACATGGGACAGGCAAGTGCAACAGCAACTGCAATTTCAAGAGCATTAACTGGATGGACTAAATCCAAAAAAGATCCAAAAGATCACCCACTGTCAAAATCTATCAGAGAAGATCTCAGACAACGAATTTCTGAATATGATAAATATCTGATTAGCGGAGATGCTAGGAGAAAAGAACCAAAGAAATTTGGCGGGCCTGGAGCCAGAAGAAGAAAACAAAAGTCATACCGTTAGACTTTGAAGGCCATAATTTTAGCTGGTGGTAAAGGAACTAGAGGTAGGCCGTATACAGAGTTTTTTCCAAAGGCTATGACTCCAATTAATGGAAAACCATTGATTGAATATATTGTAAATTACTTGAATACATTTAGGTTCATCAAAGAGATTATCATTATTTCAGATTATGAAGGACTTGGGGGCCAAATTAAAAATTATTATGACAATCTAAACAACGTAAAAAATATCACATTTGTTCAAGACTCACAAAGTGGAACAGGTGGAGATCTGTTACATATTGAAGAAAAACTCAAAGATGAATCAGAGTTTGTTTTATGGTTTGTAGATAATTTGTGTGCAATAAATCTTAAAAAGATGAGAGATTTTTTTAGAGAGAAAAAGAGCACTGCATGTATTGCAACTAGAACCAGAAGAAAAGAAGAAACAGGTTTTGCAATTGTTGAGGATGGAATAGTTACAGAATTCAAAGAAAAACCAAAAATGAAATTGAAAATAGCAGAATGTCTGGGAATCTATATTTTAGGAAAAGACATCTTAAAGAGAATTAAAGCAAAAAGAAATCAAAAAGAAATCAACTTATCATTTGATATACTCCAACAATTATCAAAGGAAAAAAAGATTAGTGCTTATGATATTGAAGAAAAAGAATGGATGGATATAGAATCACCATTAGTTTTAGAGAGAAATGAAAAGACTGTGAAAAAGATCATAAAAGAGATGGGATTGTAGAATTTTTTTCAAATTCAGATATTTTGTCTTCAAATTGAAGAGTTTGTCCAATATCATCTAGACCTTGCAGGAGAACTTTTTTCTTATGAGAGTCAATTGCAAAGGGAATTTTTTCATTAGATGTTTTTATTGTTTGGTTTTCCAAATCAATCTCTATCTCATCTGTTTGTTGCTGTAATTTCTTGATTGTTTTTTCATCTAATTTGATTGGTAAAATTCCATTTTTGAAACAATTACTATAAAAAATATCGGCAAAAGAGGGTGCAATTATTACTGAAAAGCCATAATCTTGTAATGCCCATACTGCATGCTCACGACTTGAACCACAACCAAAATTATCTCCCGCGACAAGAATTTTCGAGTTTTTGTACTTGTCATCATTTAAAACAAAATCTTGTTTCTTATTCTCATTTTCATCAAATCTCCAATTATAAAAAAGAAATTTTCCAAATCCAGACTTTTGGACTAGTTTGAGAAATTGTTTTGGGACAATTTGATCAGTATCTACATTCACTTTATCAAGAGGAGTAACAATTGTTTTTATTTTTTTAAATGACTTCATTCTAATTTAATTCCAATTCTCTTACATCAACAAAATGTCCTTCAATTGCAGCAGCTGCTGCCATTACAGGACTAACAAGATGTGTCCTGCCTCCAGTTCCTTGTCTTCCTTCAAAGTTCCTATTGGATGTACTAGCACATCTTTCGCCAGGATATAAAATGTCAGGATTCATTCCTAAACACATGCTACATCCAGCTTCTCTCCATGCAAAATTAGCATCAGTGAAGATTTTATCAAGACCCATATCTTCTGCTTGTCTTTTTACCATTTGGGACCCAGGTACAACCATTGCCCTGACACTTGGAAAAACTTTTCTTCCCTTGATAACCTTTGATGCTTCAATAAGATCTTCTAATCTGGCATTTGTGCAAGAACCAATAAACACTCTATCAATTTTGATATCAGTTATTGGTGTTCCAGGTTTTAGATCCATATATTCAAGAGCTTTTTCTGCTCCTTTCTTTTGATTTTGATCACCATTGGAATAATCATCAGGAGAAGGAACTGAGTCAGTAACATCACAAGTCATTCCAGGATTTGTTCCCCAACTAACTTGTGGTGCAATGTTATCAATCTGTAAAAAATATTGTTTTTCAAACTTTGCATCAGAATCAGTTTTTAAATTTTCATGCCAATAATCTACTAGAGATTCATAATTTTTTGGAGTATATTTTCTATTTCTAAGGTAATCAAAAGTCTTTTCATCAGGAGCAATTAATCCTGCTCTAGCCCCAGCCTCAATAGACATGTTACAAATAGTCATTCTCTCTTCCATAGAAAGGTCCGTAATTCCTTCACCACGATATTCCACCACGGTTCCAGTACCACCTCCAGTCCCAATATTTTTGATGATTGACAAAATGATATCTTTGGCAGTCACTGCATGGGGGTTCTTTCGTTTTCCCTCAACTCTAATTTCAAATGGTTTTGGTTTTTCCAACCAAAGTGTTTGAGAGGCTAAAACATGTTCTACATCACTTGTTCCTATTCCAAGTGCAAGTGCACCAAATGCACCATGTGTCGATGTATGACTATCACCGCAAACAATAGTAGTTCCAGGCAAGGTTATTCCTAATTGAGGTCCAATTACATGAACAATACCTTGATTTGGACTAGCAATATCAAATAATTGAATTCCAAAATCCTTGCAATTTTTTTCAAGTGTTTGAATTTGAATTGACGATGTTTGATCTAAAATTGGAAGGCTTCTGTCGGTTGTTGGAACATTATGATCCATCGTAGCAATAGTAAGATCAGGTCTTCGAACTTTTCTATTATTGATTCGTAGACCGTCAAATGCCTGTGGTGATGTTACCTCATGTACAAGATGTCTATCAATGTAGATTAAAGATGGACTAGATTGTTTTTCAACAACCAAATGAGCATCCCAAATTTTTTCAAAAAGCGTTTTTCCCATTTTTAATCCTAGTCTGGTTTGTAATTAAAGAGCCCACCAGCCTCGATGATTTTTCCAATAATTTCTGAAAAGGGTTTCATTTTGTATGTATGGTTTTTTGTTAGATTTTTTATTTCATTTTTACTAACATCAATATCAATTTCATCGCCTTCTGAAATTCCCTTATATGCATCCTCCTGAATTTCAATTGGTAATAAAAATGCACCATCAACTGCATTTCTATAAAAAATTCTAGCAAACGATAAGGCCAAAACTGCCTTTATTCCTGAGTGAGATAATGCAATTGGAGCATGTTCACGAGAAGAACCACATCCAAAATTTTTTCCAGACAAGATAAAATTACCTTCTTTCACCTTGGAATGAAAATCAGGATCCAGTCCTTCCATGGCGTGAGTTGCAAGTTCAGCATAATCATGGATTTTTAAATATTGGCCTGGGATTATGACATCAGTATCAATGTTGTCTTGCTCATATTTTATAATGTTACCTTTCAATTCAAGTCCCTCGGATCGGTGATTTTGCCAGTTATTGCAGAGGCTGCTGCTACAAGTGGAGATGAAAGATATGTTTGAGATTCAACGTGACCCATACGTCCTGGAAAGTTTCTATTTGTAGTACTGATACAAATTTCATCTTTTGCCAACACTCCCATATGTGCACCACAACATGCACCACATGTTGGAGGACCTACAGTAACTCCAGCATCTAAGAAAATTTTCAGTAATCCGTTTTCCATAGCACGTTTGTAAATTGAAATCGATGCAGGTAAAACTTCAGTTCTAATCTTTACTTTTTTACCCTTAAGAATTTTTGCTGCAGCTTCCAAGTCTTCATATTTTGCACCAGTGCAAGATCCAATGTATGATTTGTCAAGTTCAATTGAAGGCGCTTCTCTTACTATTGCAATATTTTCAGGAGAAAAAGGTTTTGCAACAAGAGGCTCCATTTCAGAGCCCTCGTATTCAATAATTTGTGCATACTCTGCATCATGATTTCCTTTAATCAGAGAAACATTAATGGCTCCTCTACTTGTAAGATAATCTACAACTTTTTGATCAGGCTCAACAATTCCATTTTTAGCTCCTGCTTCAGTTGTCATGTTACATAATGTCAATCTACTTTCAACCGACATAGCATCAATTCCTGATCCTCCAAATTGCATTGTTTTATAATTTCCTCCATCAGTTCCAATATCACCAATTATTTTTAAAATGAAATCCTTGGCCATCACATGATCTGGAAGTTTTCCATTTAGTTTGAAGTAGATTGTTTCAGGAACTTTGAACCAAATCTTTCCATTAAGTAAAACATATGCAACATCAGTATGACCTAATCCACATGCAAATGCTCCTAATGCTCCAGTAGTATTGGTGTGAGAATCACCACCAACATAAACATCGCCAGGCATGACCAATGCTTCCTCATGAGATAATGTATGACAAATTCCATATTGACCCATACCATACTTGAAATGTTTTGCAATTCCATACTTTTTTGTAAAATTAGATAATTTTACGATATTTTCAGCAGAAATTTTGTCAGCGGAAGGAACAAAATGATCTTCAGCTACCCAAACCTTTGAGGAATCCCATAATTTTTCAATATCAAACCCTTGTTTCTTTAATTTGTCAAATACTTTAAGAACACCTGGACCAGAAACATCATGAACCATTACTTTGTCAACATTTGCAAATACTACATCATCAGGATAGACGTTATTCCTACCTGATGCACGTGCAAGTATCTTCTCAACAATATTCATGTTCAAAAATCCTTCTTTAAGAGATTAAAAGCTTTTCAGAACAATAAAAAAGAAATAACATAACTAAATAGTATGCCACTAACAGTATTACCTCTATTAGCTGAAAGAAAAATAGTTCAATTCGATGTATTTGAGACATTGTTAGATACATTAAAGAAAAATAATGAAAAACTTGTAGATAAGGACATTATTGTAATTTCAACAAAGTATATTTCAAATTCCCAGGGTAGAATTATAGATCTTGATACAATTAAGGTATCAAAAAAAGGAATCAAAGTGGCAGAGAAATTTCAATTAAAATCAGAAATTGCAGAAATTATCATAAGAGAATCAGATAAAATCTTTGGCGGGATTTCTGGTTTTGTCATAACATCAGCAGACAACATTATGGCACCAAATGCTGGGATTGATAAATCCAATACTAAAATGGGAAAAATAATTCTTTATCCAAAAGATCCATATCTTATTGCTGAGCAAATTCGTAGAAAGGTTTTCTTAAAATTTCTAATTCATGTAGGAGTAATTCTAGTAGATAGTAGATTAATGCCAGTTCGTGTTGGAACATCAGGTATTGCTGTTGCATGTGCAGGAATTGAACCAGTTTTGGATATGAGAGCAAAAAGAGATCTTGATGGGAACCTCCTTAAAGTGACATTTCAAGCAGTAGTTGACAATATTGCAACAATTGCCAATCACAAAATGGGCGAGGGTGCAGAATTAAAACCATTTGCAATTGTTAGGGACTCAGGAGCAAGACTTACTGATAGAAAGATCAATCCAAATGAAATGACAATTTCACCAGATCAGTGTGTATATGTTAGAGGTCTGAAAAATAAGTTTGGTAATTAGCAGGGATTTTTGTTCTGCTTTAAATAGAGCTATTTTATTCTCACAATAATGGAATATCTCACTACATACCCAAAGACAATTTCATTTTTTGATGGAATAAAGCACAAAATTGATGTAGACAGTAAAGAAGGAGTCGAGCAATTGCATATAGTTGTAAAGAAGAGTTTTGATGAACTAATAAAAATTTTTACAACCGAGGGATTTACCAAAGTGAAATTTGAACATAAGCAACCAGATCAAATAGGAAATGGTTTGAATCTTAAACTAAAGAAGCCATGGGAAATGCACGTTAGGATGGTAGATCTCAAGAAAGGATTGATTGGAATTCATGCTGAAGTAGAGGTATCAAGAGATTATCTTCAACATCTTTTTTCACAAAGAACACCCGTTGTTTATGAAGTAGAAGAGATTCTAAAAAAATATCAAGTTGATTACAAGATATGGCATGACAGAATCAAAAAAGATGTACATGCAATTTTGGATAATTACAAAGTAAAGCTTGCAACCCCAAGTATTCCAGTATTTGCATGGAAGCCAATGTTGTTTGTTATTGCAACAATAGGTGCTTTTTATGGTTGGAAATATTTCAACACAATCTAAAATTAGAGAAAATTTTTAAAAAAAATCTATATGCCCAAAGTTTCTTCTTTGGTCAATTCAAGATAGACTTTATCACCTACAGATAAGCCCATTTCTTTGTATTCGTGCATTTCTAGTTTTAGCTGAGTAACACCAGCTTGCATACCCATTCCCATTCCAGAGAACATTTTGTTGAGATCTTTCATCATGTCATTCATGTTTGTGAACCCCATGACTTTTGGACTACCAAAAGGTGATGGTGGAGAACCTGTTCCTTCTTTAAGATCCTTGACAGATGACAAAGAAACTACAACGTATGGTGCACCATCAGGGGCTGCATCAATACTTCTTACAACAAATTCTTTCTTCATGGATAGACTAAATTCTCTTTACTTATAATTTTAATTTTCAGGTAAATTTATGATTTTTTAGCCTTGAAGGTTTAATTAGAAATTTAGAGATATGAAATTGTGAGTAAAAATTTAATAACTTCGTTAAGATATTATGGTATTTCTCCTTGGGAGATTGAAGTAATTTATGGATTTCTCAATTCTAGATTTGCTATTTCTCAAGAAGAGATAGAACCTCATGATAATGATTATGTGAGTTTTTTAGATGTAGATATTCCACTTGCATTTAATGAAGAATTTTTTAAGTGGTTTGACTACAGACGATGGGAAAAAATCAAAGATATTTTTAAGGAGATGAAAAGACGTAGAGGTTCAGGTAATGCAATAAAAATTCAGCTAAATTTTTTGGGAGAACCAAAGATTGTGTTTATTTTAGATATTGAAGATAAAAGGCGGTATGACAATGCTATTGAAAAAATTGATTTTGTTTTAGAATTATTACCATATCATCTCAATCCAGAAAAATTACCATCAGACATTATTGAGATTAGATATAGGTTTGATACAGAATCTGTTAGATGGCGTCTAAATTCTGCAATATCTCATAACAAAAAGTATATTTTTAAAGGAAATGCTTGGAACGTAACTACTTGAGATCTTTTTGAATAGGTTCAAGTAAACTATGTAGTTCTTTGTATTTTGATTCAAGAAAAATTAATGCATCATCTAGTTTTTTTGATTTTCCATATTTGTATCGAATTAATTCACGGTGATGCCAAAATGTTTTACCATTATCTTCTGAAACAGTAGTAAAATAGTCAGTTCCTTTTAGGTTATCAGGTAGTTTAATGTCATATGGAAAGAGCAAATCAACGATAAACCATTCATCACCATCAGGATAATCGGAACCGGTTTCAATATCAAAAAATACATGAAGCAGATCAGATTGCATTAAACCATCATCAGAAATTGAAGGATGTTTGACTGCTGATTTTTTAAAATCAAGATTAATCAGTTGAGGTTCAAAGAAACCCTTTATGATAGATTTCCGAAATATCTTATTTGCATCTATTGTGTTCAACAGTAAGTGGATCTAGAAATAAACTAGTCTATAACTTATCTGGTTTTTTAATCTAAACTTTAAGAGAGTCTAGAATTTTTGAAACATCCGTTGTTGATAAACCATTTTGGGAGATATTTTGACTTGAAGGAGGATTCTCAAGATAATTTGGAATCTTATCAGTTATTCTATCACCATATGGCGAAATTATTTCATTTTGATAAAATATTCCTGTGGGAATCTTGTTACCCCATTCAAGAGATTTAATCAAGGCTTGTGCGAGTTTTTCATTAACTTCAGCTTCTTCTGCTATATGGACTACAGGATCGAAATGTGTATCCTCCAATTTATAAATTCTTGAATGTCTTTCCATAGATTCTTTTGCCAAATCAACTCCTGCATACCAATCTCTGGTGTTAATGTCGTTGTATGTAGGACATGGCTGCAGTACATCAAGAAATGATAAGCCTTTATGATTTACTGCTTTAACGATTAAATCTTTGAGATGTCTTACATCATAAGAATACCCGCGAGCTACAAATGTAAATCCGCTTGCAACTGCCAATCCAATTGGATTAACGTTATAATTTGTGTTTGGAGATGGGAGTGATTTTGTTTTCTCTCCTAGCTTTAATGTGGGGGATGCCTGTCCTTTTGTCAGGCCATATACTCCATTATCAAATATAATGTAAGTCATATCAATATTTCGTCTTCCTGCAGCAACAAAATGTCCGGCTCCAATACCCAATCCATCACCATCTCCACCAACTGCAACTATTGTAAGATTTGGATTTGCAAGTTTTGCTCCCTGAGCAAAAGTCAAAACTCTACCATGCAATGTATGAATACCAAAAGTATTGATAAAATGAGATGTTTTTCCAGAACATCCAATACCAGAAAATATTGCTGCCTTGTCACGTTGAATTCCCATTTCAGCTAAAGCCATTTGTAATGCATTTACAATTCCAAAGTCGCCGCAACCGGGGCACCAATCATTGTGCACATCAGTTTTGTAATCTGCAAGTTTAAGCGCCATGACTTAGAATCTCCTTCTTGTTTGCTTTATTTTCTATTATCTTTTTTAACGAATCATGAATCTCAGTACTTGTCATACCTCTTCCAGTATATTTCAGAATATAGTAATCAATATCTCGTAAGACATTTTGTTTGAAAAGTTTTCCTAATTGTCCAGAATGATTTGCTTCAATGTCAATTATTGTTTTTGCATCTTTTAGAAGAAATTTGACATAATCAGTAGGAAATGGATGAATTAATTTAATTTGAATAAATCCTATATTGATTCCATCTTTTTTTAGTAAATCAATTGCATCAGTTATTGGTCCTTTGGTAGAACCCCATGAAATTATTGTGTGATCATGTACACCAAATGAGACAACTTGCTCATCATCAGGAATATTCTTTAATATCAAATCAAGCCTAGACATTCTTTTGTCCATCATTTTTATTCTCATATCAGGATCTTCTGAAATATGCCCATATTCATCTGATTCGTCCCCAGTATTCCAAAAAATTCCATTATCCAAACCTAGTTTGGATCGGGGTGATATTCCATCTTTAGTAAAAGCAAATCTCTTGTATTCACCATCTACTTTATCTAGTAATTGACCTCTATCAATTATGACCTTTTTTGGATTAAACTTTTTGCAGGTAATAACAGAGCTAGATAGGAATTTGTCCATCATATGAATGACTGGAACTTGATAAATGTCTGCATAGTTAAAGCATTGTCCAGTATCATAAAAGCTTTCTTCAATATCTCCTGATGCATAAACAATTTTTGGAAAATCTCCATGTCCTGCGTTTACAGCAAAAAGTAAATCATCTTGTCCATGTCTTGTAGGTAAACCTGTTGAGGGCCCACTTCTTTGATACAAAGTGATTACAACAGGAACCTCATTGATTCCTGCCCATCCCAATGCTTCAGTCATTAATGCAAACCCAGGTCCTGAAGTAGAAGTTGAAGAACGTGTACCAGTTAATGCAGAACCAATCATCATTCCCATTGCAGAAATTTCATCTTCTGTTTGAATTACAAGGGTGGAGCCGGGTCTATCGTTTTGAACTTCTAAAAGTTCATGTGACTCAAGATAAACACTTTCATCAGAAGCTGGCGTAATGGGATAATATGATTGGAATCTGCAACCGCAAACCATTTTTCCAACTGATGTTCCAAAGTGACCTTGGGCAAGAATAGTGTCAGGATCTTTGGTGATTCCGTTTAATGAATATGTAAAGTCAGTAAATTTTGCAGCGGCATAATTATATACAAAAGTTGCTGCCTGTTTGTTAATCTCTGCAATTAATGGTTTTTTTGCAAAGATTGAATCAATGGATTGTAAAAGAGAATCAAGTGACATTTTGATGAGACCTAAAGACAAAGATACTCCAAGAACATTATACATTCTAACTAGTCCTCTTAATTTGGGATTTTCAGTTTGTTCTGCAAGATCTGCAAGCAATCCTCTAAATGATACTGGATATAGATGGACTCCTTTTTCTTTTGCTATTTCTAAAACACCAGGAATTGTAAATGGTTTGTTCTTTGATTCAAGTAATTTATGTAGTCTTTCTTTAAAATATTCATCCAGAGTACGTACATCATCTGTAGTTATTTTTTCTAGATCAGAATCATAGATAATTCCACCGCCTGGTGCAACCTCATCGAAATGACGAAAAATCGTTTCAGCATCAAATGATGCCATTAAAGATACATCATTTACATTAGAATGGATTTTATTATCAGAGACGCGCACCGCAAAGTAACTGTGTTCACCTTTGATGTTTGAATAAAATTCTCTTTTTCCAAATACATTATAGCCCTGTTCGGCGCAAACCTTAGAGAATACATTTGCACCTGATTCAACACCACTACCCTGTGGACCCCCAATTAACCAAGTAAAATCAATACAACCCATACCCACATCTCCATATTTTGAATATTATTAATTCTATGGATAAATTTAGTTAACCACCTGTAGCTGCATCAAACAATGCACATTCACATTTATCACGTTCACCACAATAAGGACACACACAAACACATTTCTCAATAGAATTCCCACACTCTACACAAATGGCAAATTCTTCTTCATCTTCACTCTCAACAGACATGGTGAGTTTAGAAAGAAATCGTATAAATGGTTTAAGATAAGTGTCAAAGTTAATGAAAAGGAGAGTATTCCTAACAAGAAGATTACATGATTTTGCATTAAAAAAATTAAAGAAAAAATATCAGATTGAGATTCATTCAGGGAAAATTCCAATTCCAAAATCAAAATTACGAATAAAGATAAAAGAAGTTGATGGATTGATTTGTTTTCCATATGATAAAATAGATAAAGAATTAATTGATTTGGCAAAGAATCTCAAAGTCATAAGTACATACAGTGTAGGGTTTGATCATATTGATACGGATTATGCAAAAAAAAATAAGATTTTTGTAGGGTATACTCCGGAGGTTTTAACTAACGCCACTGCAGATCTTGCTTTTTCATTAATTATTGATGTGTTACGCAGAGTTTCGGAAGGAGACAGAATTATTCGTGCAGGTAAATGGACTGAGATATACGGTGCTTATGATTATGTTGGATTAGATCTGCAACATAAAACTTTGGGAATTTTAGGATTAGGCAGAATTGGAAGTACACTTGCAAAACGAGCAAGAGCATTTGATATGAAAATTGTGTATCACAATAGGATGCCAATTTCTAAAACTAAGGAAAAATTACTTGGAGTAAATTATGTCTCTTTTGATAAATTAATTTTGCAAAGTGATATAATTTCAATTCATGTTCCACATACAAATGAGACGGACCAATTATTTAACAAAAAAGTATTCAAAAAGATGAAAAAGTCAGCATTTTTGATAAATACAGCACGTGGAAAAATAATCAATGAAAAAGATTTAGTTATAGCATTAAAGAAAAAAATGATTGCCGGTGCTGCATTAGATGTTTTTCAAATAGAACCGATTAACAAAAACCACCCATTAACAAGAATACAAAATGTTGTTTTAGCTCCCCATATTGGAAGCTCTACAAAAGAAACCAGAGAAAAGATGGCAGAGATCACTATAAAAAATTTAGAACATGGAATCAGAGGTAAAAGACCAATCT
The DNA here is from genome assembly GCA_029864235.1 of Candidatus Nitrosopumilus sp. GTDB lineage: Archaea > Thermoproteota > Nitrososphaeria > Nitrososphaerales > Nitrosopumilaceae > HKST03. Next base: position 11,352 of record JAOTTW010000006.1, on the reverse strand, counting down.
ACTCAGTAGGGTATTGAAACATAAATAGGCACAGCGCTGATGAGAAAATACTATGCAGTTTTTATATCTAAATTGTAGACTAATAACAGATTGAAAAAATTCAAACATACAAATGAAGAATTAGAATTAGCTAAACAACAATCTGAAAAAGAAAAGAAGAAAAAACAATTAGAACAATGATATTTTTCTCCTTGTCTTTTTCAGACAAGGTTTTTTTAAAATTCAAGTTTTGAACCAAACTTGTGATTTATTTTATTATAGATTTCCTCACTTTCTAAATTGAGTGTTTTATTTTCATTATACATTTTGGTAAAAAAAGCACTCAATACTCTCTTACCATTTTCGTCATAGAATCTAATACTGTAACTTGCATGATTAGTTTTTTCTTCTTTGATAAATTTGTATGATTTTATCAATTCAGAATCAATATGCATGTGAGCAGGTCCATCATTTTCACCAATTGTTATCCATTTTTCTTTCTGTCTTATACTTTGGGAGGTACTTTTAATCTCATTAACTACAGCTTTGTTTATTACAATTAATGATATCATTTATTTTTATAGCTCAGACAAAATATCAAACAGCACTAAGAAATCGGAGATATAAAATTATTTCAATTTTTATTAGTTGAATCTAATTGAATAAAATCATTGGAATCACCATGAATACAATCAGTTCCTACTGCTTTTAGGGATGAAAAACTAACTTTACCGTGTGGAATTTTTCCTTTGCCTTGAAGAATTTGGATTTTACCTGAAACAATCTGTTTATGTCTAGTACATGTGACCCCCACCATAAATTCATCTTTGTCAACTGCTACCGAAACTATAAATTCGGGAGGATTTACACATTGTTTTCCCTTTTCCATAAGTGAACATTTGTCAGGTAACATATCTAAAATTGTATTTTTTATAAGATATTAAGCTTGATTAGAAGATGTTCAGATTTGAAAATTGTGATTCATTTTATTTATTGTGTATAAAATAGATAATATAGAAAAATGAGTACGATTCCAATATCTGAACTTTCACTTGAATCTTTATTTGGAGATTCGTTAACAGCATCACTTTGCGTTAATATTGAAAAAGGGACTGAAACCTGGGTTGCAACAGGAATGCTGGTACAGCAATTAGAATCATTTACGGATGCAGTAGTTGTTCGTGAAAAAAATAAACCAATAGGGATCGTTGGAGGTAAAGACATCATAGTTTCTCTTATCAATAACCCATATTCAAGTTTGTTCTATGATACCAAAGTGGAGGATATGATGGAAAAGAGATTTCCAACAGTTACTAAAAAATCTAAACTTAAAGAAGTAGTCAATTATTGGAAGCAAACCAGAAGAGCATTTGCAGCAATTCCCAATGAGTTTTCAGATTATTCAGCATTGTCAGCAAAAAAATTGCTGGAAATAGGAATGAGAGTTAAAACTGAAATTTCCATCTCACAACTACCTAAAAAGAAGCTCATTACATTTGATAAAAAAGACACCATAGGAGATGTTCTTAATTCTATGTTATTGAACAATACTAGAAGACTTTTTCTTGCTGATTCAAACAAATTTATAAACGACAGAATAATTCTTCAAAAAATTACAGATGAATTAAAATATCTTAAAGAAATAAAAAATTTTATGGATTTGTCAACTAGTGAGTTTAATCTTGAAGAAGCAAAGAATATCACGCATGATTTGACAATTCAAGAAATTTGTAAAATCATGTATAAAATGGCACATCCAAGTGTATTGTTTAAGGATCAGATCATCACACCTTGGGATATTTGTCTAATTTTATTGTCAGATAAAATTACAGAGTATGAAAATTAGAAATGGCCGATAATTTCTTCAAAATTCCAAAAAGATTCTTTTGGTTTTTGAGAATAATCTAAAAATCCTTTATCTTGTAATTTTTTTATTATAAGTGCAGAGTATGCTGGAGCACCAGTAGCCCCAGGGGAATTATAATTTACAATATGAAATGAGTTTTCACCAACAAGCTCCAAAATATCTTTAACAAATTCACCTTTGGTAGAAATAACAGGTGTTCGTATTCCGGCGGTACCACGCTTAGTAAAATATTCAGGCTGAACTTTTGGAATAAATTGTTGGACTCGATGAACCATCGCAGTTTTTGAAATAGAACTAAGAAATTCTTTGGAAAGCATAGATAAAAAACTACGGTTTGTAAGAAGACGTCTAACATTTCCTCCAAATATTTCACGGATTTTAGAAACTGCCACATTTAATTCACTTGCATATCCTTCATAAGTTTCAGGAGTTGCTACAGGAACCGCATTTGGTCCAATCTCAGTGGTTCCATTAGATCTTTTAATCCAATGAGGATCTAAAAATGGGAATTCTGAAAATCTTGCTACCGTGTAAATATTTGTTTTAACTAAATCTGCATATCGTTTTTCAGTTACCCAATATTCCCCCCTAAAATGAATATCATCATATTCTTTTGCTAAGTTACATTTTTTAGCAATATCTAGTGAGTTGCCACCAGAACAATTTATCATGAATTTTGCCGTTAAAGTAGAATCATCAGAGAAAGTAAGTTGTATCTCTGATTTGTCATTAGTATCTTTTACTTCTTTATTAAACAAAAATTTTGTTCCATATTTTTCAGATTCTTTTTGTAACTCTTTAGTAAAAATTCCATAATCAGTGGAAACATCTCGTGAACAATAAAGACCAGAATAGGCACGTAAATTTGATTCTTTTTTTAAAAGACCCTGTGAATCAAGTAATTCAACTTGTTTATCAGGAATCCCATTTTGTGCAGACCACTTCATGTATTTCTCCAAAGTTTTCTGTTGTTGTTCATTTGAGGCAACTTCAATTGTTCCAACTTCAAACCAAGGTAGATTTTTTTTCTTTGCAAAAATTTCCCATAAATCATGAGAAATTAAAGATGAAACTGCGGATGTTTTTCTTTTTTTAGGGTCTAGGTAAAAGGGGGAATGAACAACGCCTGTATTTCTACTGCTGGTGTGTTGTGCTACATCATTTTCTTTTTCAATTACGCATACATTGAGATCGTAAAGTACAGATAACCAATATGAAATCGCCGTACCTAATATCCCTGCACCTATAATGGCAACATCATATTCCTTCATTAATGAAATAAGGATTTCTTGTCATTAATTTATTGTGAATGGCGCCGGGAGGGAGATTTGAACTCCCGTTCCCTTGCGAGAACGCGCTTTATGGTAATTATTTCCAGGCGCGCGCCCTACCAGGCTAGGCGACCCCGGCACATGTCTTTCGACAGATTAATTCGGGAAAATTTGATTATATATTGTGTTAGAAACAAAGAAACTACTTCCAAATATTTATGGTGATTGATTTTTCTACTTTATTTTCCTTATCATCTATTCCCTTGACATAAATTTTGTACAAACCCTCCAATATAGGTTCTCCGTCATTTTTAATTTGTCTCCAAACAAATTCAATCTCTTCTTTTGGTTCTAGGTTTGAAATTACTTGGGCCGATGTTGGTGAATACATTAGCATTCCAGAAAGACCAGTAATACGTAGTCCATATGAGGAATCTGAAAAAGTCAAAGGAGTTGTTCCAGAATTTATAATTTTAATTTTAATTTCCTCTCCTTTTTTAAAATCAGATTTTTCAGTAACAATTGAAAGAGAAGACCCTTCAACATAAACAAGCTGACTAGTGTTTTTTACATCAAGAAGATAAATGCCAAAGAGAAACCCTGTTAAAATACCTACACAAACAAAGACCACAAGACTTTTTGCAAACATTTTCTAATGCAAGTTATTCCTTATGGGTTAGTTTGGTTCTCCATTTTTTTGGATATATGTTTGGGGCCATAATGATTCTTTTTGTTTCAAACGCATATCCTTTTGTGGCATCACGTATTTCTTCTTCTGACATTAATGATTCTGCAAGTGCTACTGCCTCACCTTTTTGAGTATAGATTCCTACAATATCACCTTTTTTTAGATTAGGAGATATTTGCAATATTCCAGGAATTGCTAGTTGAGCACCATGACATAATGCATCAACTGCGGAATCTCGAATTACAACAGATTTTAATTCACTTAGTGTTAGTTCAACGGGTTTTATTATTTTCAAAAGTTTAGAGTCATCCTTTTTTTCTTCCCATAATGCAAATGCATCTGCTAATTCATGCATTGTTACTAACCCATCTGTTTCACGGAATTGATCAACCCTAGTTCGTCTAAGTTCTATCATGGTGCCACCAGGTCCCAAAATTTCTCCAATGTCATAATATAATTTTCTAATATAGGTTCCAGCCTCACACAGTATACGCATCAATAGTAGTCTTTCTTTTTGCTCTAGAATTTCAAGTTCATAGATAGTTCTACTTCTTGTTTTTCGTACAACTGCAGAACGCTGAGGGGGTTTTTGATAAATTTCACCTTTAAACAAGTTCAGTATCTCATCAAGTTTTTCTTTTGAAGGAAGTGAATGGACTCGTCCAAGTGCATGATATTCTTTTGGACCATAAAGCAAGACACCAAGTGCTTTTGTTGCCTCGCCTAATCCAAGAGGTAGCACTCCCGAAACCTGAGGATCAAGTGTGCCACTATGACCAATTTTTGGAATTTTTAAAATTCTTTTTACCCAAGCAACAGTTTCATGACTAGTTGGTCCTGGAGGTTTGTCCAAAAGTATTATTCCATAATTTAACAATTGTTCCAGCGTTCTTTTATCATAATATGTTCCATAAGCATCATCAGTAATGTCTTGATCAATTACAACAAGACTTTCAAGTTGTTTTAGTGTCATAGTAATTTTCTCACAGTTTCTTTTGCCACATCGATTACTTGTTGCGCTGTTAGATTGTCTGTGTTAATAGTTAAATCAAACACAGATTTATCATCACCAAAATCAAAATTGTATAATTTTTTATACAATGCTTTATTTTTGTTGAATCGCTTTTTTGTTACTTCATATGCTTTCTCAGAACTCATGTTATCTCTAGTTTGCATTCTTTTTGAACTGCTTTCATGAGAACCGTCTAACCAAATCTTTATTCCATCTTTAACTATCCAAGGTAGAGTGTAGCTAGTTATTACCATTCCACCTTGATTAAAAAGAGCAATTAATTTTTCATCTAATGTTTTATCAAATTTATCGTTTTGTTCACGTTGAGCAAGAAACTCCATTCCTTCGTTAGTATCCCACCAATCATCACCATCAGAGTTAAATCCTTGTTCCTTTGCCATCTCTTTGAGCACATCACCTCCACTGATATATGTCAGATTGAATTCCTCAGCTAAACCTTTGGCGATGGTGGTTTTTCCAACTGCAGGCGGACCAGAGATTACAATTGATTTTGTCAACTAAGATCCATTGATGTTTTGGTTAGTTTCATAATTATACCACTAAACGCAATTGATGAAAGAAAATACCAAGCCCAAAGGAATAATGCATTTTCTTCTTTACAGACATGTTCAGGATCTGCTGCTTGTGCAGCGGTACAAGTTAGTTGGAAAAAGTCACCAGGAATGACGTTTAGAGGAATTGGAGAAATTGCTACTGTGTATGCAAAGAGTTGAGGTAATACCAAGTAAAATATTAGAATTAAAGGTACAAAAGTAATCAGCATTGGTCTCATATTCATTTGCATCATTTCCATTGACATTTTGTTCATGTATGCAGATTTTTTGTTTAGTTCATTAGTCTTAGCTTGATCTTTTGCCCTCATTGCAGCCATTCTTTCTTTTTGAAATGCTCTGGTTTCTTTCATTATTCGTTTTAATTTGGTTTGATCAACCATTTTTTTTCTTACAGCAGCGTTGAAAAGATTCAACAATATTCCAAATCCACTTACTGCAAACATTGAAGTGATTAATCCTTGTACAATAGGATCGTCACTACCTAAAGCACCTTGTTCCCCTCCAATAAAATCAAACTGTAAGAAGAGAGAATCCAAAAATAAGAAAATGAAATTAAAGTCCAATGTTTACAGTCCTATAGCATTAATTATTTTATCAGCAGCTTCATCAATCTTTCCCTCTCTATTAAGCACGTATTTTATAGGTGAGCCAGAAATTACAGCGTATGCAGAAATAAATCCTGATTGAAAGTCCAATTCTTTTTTTATATTTGATAAAGTAATTTTATCGCGATTTCTAGTAAAATCCTTAATTCTTCTACTGTAAATTTCTTCAGGCTTTGCAGAGACTGAAACAAAGTTAGTTGGTTTTATTATTTTTAGCACATGTTCTGGCAATCCAGGATAATATCCCTCTGAAGAGTTGATGAAAGCATGAGTGTCAATAATTACCACCTCATCAGTCACACTAGAAAGTTTTTCTGCTGCAATCTTTTGTAATTTTTGTTGGTCGATTACAGGCAGTTTTCTTAGTTCATCTCTATCTTGAATATTATTATCTTTTGCTACGTCAAACATTAGAGTTCCAAAACTAAAAACACTTACAGTTTTGTTACGTTCTTTTAAAATTTCTACAACCCGTTTTAAAAGAGAAGTTTTTCCAACTCCAGGTATTCCTACCATTACTACTTTCTTATTTTCTACCAAGTAAAGCACCTAGCCGTGGCATTACAACTTCTACCTGTTCTCTTACTAGTTGAGTGTAATAATTAATTAGAATATCAACCATAAGTAAAATTCCTATTCCAGAGCCAAATACTCCCAATACATCTGAGACACCTGCTAATGCACCTAGAATTATAGAACCAATAATAGTTACAGATGGAATGTATTTGTTGAGTAATGCCTCAACAGGTTTGTTTGATCTTCGAAATCCAGGAATTTGTACATCAGCATCAAGTAAGTTTTGAGCTGCACTCTTTGGAGATAGACCTCCCAATTCAACCCACAGCCTGCCAAAGACAACCACAATTCCAATCATAAATAGTACATAACCAACTGCCCTTGCAGGATCTAAAGCAGCTACATCTAAGCCTCTTGGTGGAGTGATATAGTATATGATTCCGCCTATAGGTGTAGATGGGCTTGTGGGGTCAAACTGACCAATAATATTCATAAACGCATTATTGTTTCTAGGGTTGAAGTTGGCCCAAAACATTTGACCAATAAATACAGCGTTTGCTGTAAGTGCAGATGCCAAGATTACAGGAATATTTGATACATACATCAATTTGATTGGGTAAACTGCTGAGAAACCTCGATATTTTGTAGATACAATTGGGATTTCAATCTTCATTCCCTGAGTAAAGACAAGAATCAGTAAGACTCCTGCAGTGAGACACAGTCCAAAGATACTTGGGAGTTGATTTGAACGGAATAAGATATTAGAGATATCACCACTCATTATGGATTGGCCAATGTATGGAATAATTCCAATTGTTCCTCCATCACCAGCAGGTAATGGACTAAACAAACTCCATAGAATTTGCTGAGCAACTCCAGCCATAATGAATAAACTGATTCCACTTCCTAGACCCCATCCTTTTTGAATTAACTCGTCTAGAAACATGATTATAATTGATGCCGCCATTAATTGGCCTATCATCACATACAAAACATAGGGCTCTGAAATTCCCGGACCATATACTGCTGCGGCATAAACAATAGATTCAGCAACAATTACAACATAAGTTACTAACTTTGTAGCAGTTTGAAATATTCCTCTTTCTTCTGGTTTCTTGAAATCAAATCTCAAAATTTCAGAACCCCTTAATAATTGCATCAAAAGACCTGCAGTTACAATAGGACCAATTCCTAATTCAACCAAAGTTCCTTGTTGAGAGGCAAAAATTACTCTTGCAAATTGAAGAAAATCAAATTCAGGTGCGGTTGCTCCAAATAATGGAGTTTGACCCATCACCATATAGATAAGTAATGCAACACCACACCAAAGCAATCTGGTAGATAATGGAATTTTCTTTTTGGGCTTAGGAACTTGGGGAATATAAGGTTCTGCCTTAAAAACCACTTTTCTAATAATATTTGTTACTGTACTTTCAGCCATTATCAGCTAACACTTCTCCCCCTACGGCTTTAATCTTCTCTTCAGATGTTGCGGTAAATTTATTCACTTTGACAGTATATGTATTTGAGACTTTACCGCCACCAAGAAGCTTGTCAAAACCAGCTGCTCCAAGGTCAATGATTTTTTTGCCTTCTTCTTCTTTTCCGAATTTTGAGAATAGATCATCGAGATCACGGACGCTAGCCCATTTTTTTGTAATGTTTGGGTGAGGTGGATGAGTAGAATCATGTCCAAAATGATTAGGATCTTCTTTTAACAAAGTACTATAATGATATTTCATCATACCAGAAACTCCAAGACCACCTTTGTGACCGCTTGCACGGTGTTGACCTATTTGTCCCCATCCCATATTTCGCCCGCCTCTAAGTTTTCTTGTTTTTCTTAATCGTGTTGCCATTTTACATCATATTCCTTACTAAAGTTCCAAGATCCTTGTTTTCCCCCAGAACACCTTTTTGACCATACAACCTCTTTGTACTACGTTTGAATCCATATCGAGGTGGAGCTAGAGCAAACCATGGTTTTAGTGGTTTCAACTTTGACAAAGTAACTTTTCCTTCAGACAAAGCTGTTGCAAGTTCATCAGTATTTGCAAAACCTAATTCTTTAACATCATCAGAAGTAATTTTTTGATAACCAGACTTTCTAGCTTTTTTATCTAAGAGATCCTTAGCCAAATCTGTATCAAGTTCAATCCAAGAAACATAGTGTTTTATTTTGTTCAACATACCCAAAGTATTGTCTTTTGCTGGAAGTATCGTAGCACGATATTTCTTTTCTAATTTTAGCAATTGCATAGTAGTTGTTGCCCAGTGAGGAACATCTGCTTGACCCTTTATTCTAACAACAAGAAATGCATTTACCATATTCTATCAACCTTGACTAAATGTCTGTCTAAGACAATCCAATATTGCTTTTGATGTGGAACTCATTGTAGGAGTAGAACCTTTTGCAGTTGTCCATGCATCTTTTAACCCTGCCAATTCCAATAATCGTTTAATTTTACCACCAGCAACTAAACCTAATCCACGTGGTGCAGGAATAATCTCGATTGTTACACTTCCACCCTTACCTCTAATTTTAAAAGGGACAGAATGCTTTTCATCACATCTACATTCCCAGCTCCCACATCCTAATTTAATAGGGCCGACATTTAGTAATGCCTGATTAGTTGCCTTTTCAATTGCAATCCTCATTTGTTTTGATTTGCCTCGACCAATCCCCAAGTAACCATTTTCATTACCTGCTGCAACAATAGCTTTGAATCTAGTTGATTGCCCATTTGATGTCATCTTTTGAATTATACCAACATCAACTACTTCACTCTTTAAGTCAGGAAGTAATTTTTTAATTATTCCAGCCTCTTGAATTCGGAGACCATCTTGAATAATTTCTTCAATTGAAGTAATTTCACCAGACGCTACTTTTTGTCCCAAAACTGTTTTTGGAATCCAAACTTCCTCTTCAGGTTCTCTTCTAGGTCTTCTTTGTCCACCACTTCGGCTTTGTGTTCTTTGACTCATTTTTATTTGACCTCACTATCAATTGTAGACTTGATTTTAGAAATATCATTTTTAACTTTTAGATGTTCACCGTTAATTCTTTCATCAGGTGGAAATGTTTCTGAATCTGCAGGAATTTTAACACCAGCATCAATAACTCCTTTCAAGGCTGCGGCCATTCTTTGAGTGTATTTTCTAGTACCAGTATACAATATTGCATCTTTTGCTCCTTGCCCTAATGCTTTCTTTCCAGCAAGATAACCAGTAAGATATGCTGCAGGAACACTTTTTCTAGATCCTTTCCAACCTTTTTCAAGCAAATAACGTGAATGTGCATATGCAATAACCTTATCACCAGTCATTCCCGGTGTTAGAATTTGAACTTGGGTATTTTCATTAGTAATGTTAACTGTGATAAAGTCACGTTTGCCCATTAACATAGTACCTCTTTTTTTATAATTGGTCTTTTCTTCTCTAAGTCTTCTCAAGATCTTTGAATATGCCATCTATAGAACACGAGTTTGAATCTGCTCTTATATACGTTAAGCGCGAATTAGAGAAACTAATAATGCTTTTTGTGTATGTAAACGGTTTTCTGCTTCATCCCAAACAACAGATTGAGGACCATCAATTACAGAAGAGGTCACTTCGTTTCCTCTTTTGGCAGGAAGACAATGCATGAAGATTGAGTTATTTTTTGAATTTTTCATCAAGGTGGGATTTACTTGAAATTTTGGGAGAAATTTTTTGATTCGTTTTGGATCGCTATTATGAATAGATGTAAAAGTATCAGTCACTACAACATCAGCGTCAGATATAGATTTCATTGGATCAGAAGTAAGCTCAATCTCAGTGGACTTTTTAGATTCTTTTATAACTACTTTGTTGGGTTCAAATCCTTTAGGCGTAGCAATTGAAATTTTTACTCCGGATAATGCACAGCCATAAATCATGGAATTACATACATTATTACCATCACCAATCCATGCAATTTTCAAACCTTCCAGTTTTCCTTTTTGTTCTTTGATTGTCATAAAATCAGCTAAAATTTGACACGGATGAAAAGAATCAGAAAGACCATTAATCACAGGAACAGTAGCATGCTTGGATAATTTTTCTAACAAATCATGATCATAAACTCTTGCCATAATGCAATCAGTATAACGTGAAAGAGTTTTTGCAGTATCTTCTAGAGATTCACCCCGAGATAATTGCATATCATTTGATGAGAGGTTTATTGCATGTCCGCCAAGTTGAAACATTCCGGTTTCAAAACTTACCCTAGTTCGAGTAGAAGGTTTTTGAAATATCATCGATAGTGTTTTATTTTTAAGTATAGGTTTTGTACCACCTTTTTTTAATTCTTTTTTAAGTTTAATTGAAAGTTCAATTAATTGGGAGAATTCTTTTGGAGATAATTCTGCCAAAGTAAGTAAATCTTTTGTTTTTAATATCATTTTCTAAAGAACCCAAAAATACCTCGTTTCTTTTTTAGTTTTACTTCATCCTTATTTTGTTTTTGTTTATCATTCTGAATATTTTCTTCTATGAATTCATCATCTACTTGTATCTTTTTAGTGATAGATTCCTCAGATTTTGGTCTTCCATGTTTAATCCAATTTCGAATTTTTATACCTAATTGTTTTGCCTCATCATCATTTTCTGGTGGAGGGACATCATAAAGATCAGAATAGTTTGCAATATCATCATCACTAATTCCTTCAAATGGATCTTCACTAGATGAAATGATTTCTGGTTGTGGTTCTGGTTGTGGTTCTGGTTGTGGTTCTGGTTGTGGTTCTGGTTGTGGTTCTGGTTGTGGTTCTGGTTGTGGTTCTGGTTGTGGTTCTGGTTGTGGTTCTGGTTGTGGTTCTG
>JAOTTW010000112.1 GCA_029864235.1 Candidatus Nitrosopumilus sp. | reverse complement strand
CAATAACAAAATTCTATGTTATGGCAATAATTTATGGAATTTCAGAAGCCACAAAGGAATTCCTAAAAAATATGCCAAAAGAAGTCAAATCCCTTGATGATATATCTAAAATCCATCAAAAATTAACTGAGGAATATGATGCACTAGAAAACAAGGTAATAATATCAAAATTTAGTAGTTGGAATAAAAAACCGAAAATAAACAAAATCGAAGAACATACAGATAGTATAGAACATAGAGGTGCACGAGGAGAAGTTTTAGCCTTAGAAAAACTCTCAAAATTGTTTGATTATATATAAAGAGGTGAATCAAGTCATTTGATACGTACATGCATGCAATGATAGAGGCATATGCAAATATGCTATCAGAGTAAAACAAGAAAATAAAATAACGTAATCATAATGTCTGTAGTTTCTGCAACCTTATCTCTCTTCTCAGTTTGTATGCGGTAATACCACTGAATCCAAAGATTGTTGCCAATCCAAGATAGGATAACGTTTGGCTATGCTCAATTAGTACTACAGATACTCCAGTGCCAACAATTCCTGGAAGCAGGGATAAAGCATACAGCCACCACCCACAGCAACCCATAGGAACAAGCGAGAAAAATGAGAAAAATGATGTGGCTGCAGCTCCTCCCGAGTTTCCTCCAAAGGCCTTTTTCTTTAAATCAAGTCTGCATCCAAGCATCTTACTTTTTTCAGATAGAAATATCTGCAATCCGATACCCATTCCCATTCCAATTATCACTATGGAATTCAGCTGAAATGCAGCATTGATAGTATCAAGTGGAGCTAGTGCAGGAGTAGTAACAATAACCACTGAAAGGTAGATTACAATAGTGATTCCCCCTACAAGAACTGCTTTTTTTATAGGCTTCATTATCTGTCTCCAAAAATTATCGTTTCAGGATGAAACGCTACCCACTCAAACCAAAATCCGGGATCATATGTCAGTCTCTTTAGTTGCTTATTTTTTAACTCTCCAGAAGTTGCTCTTCCCTCTACATCCCATACGCTTTTAGTTTGAATGTCAGTTATCTTATCATCCTTTATTGTAAATTCTAAAATCTCTCCATCAACATTGCTGTCAAATGCTCGTGCCATATTTGGAATGGTAGAAACAATCACTACATTTTGATCTCCTATCTTATCATTTACTACTTTTTTTGATTCAACATCTGAAAGCTTGTATGCCTTGTAAATCCCATCATTTTCAAAACCAAGTATAATCTCTTTTTTTGGAATTCTGTCATCTTGATTATCTACAGGAAACAATACTCGTGGATCCTTAAAATAATCCGAATATGGATCAGAATCATATGGTCTAATATGACCTGTATCTGTGGTTAGAACCACAGTTTCAGGATGAAGGGATTTCCAATCCTTCCACAACAGAACATCAAAAGGAATTTTATCAAGTTCTGTTCCTGTCAACTCTCCTTTGATTGCCAATCCCAAGGCCTGACTCCAGTATGAACCAGTCAATCTATCATACATCACAAGGTTACTGTTGTAGAGTTTTCCAGATGTGCCAAATTCAACGTCTTTTCCATTAATCTGTCTTTCAAACACTTGATTTGTAAAACATAATGGGCAATATGTTACTGCCACAGGTTCATTTCCAAAATAGTCGTTGACTATTTCATGCCAGGTCATTATGAATAATGGATAAGCTTTTGTTTCTCCATTATGTCGTACTCCAATTACCAAATCCTCATTTGAAACAAAAGAATCTCCTTCAGATACTTTTACAAATTTGGGGTGATCAATTGAAGGTATTCCATCAGGTGGTGGACCACCACTTTTTATCTTGTCTAGAGGAACAATGTGCTTTTCACCTTTTGTAATTTTGATTTCATACTTTGGTGATAATTCTTGAAAAATCTCATAAAGATTGTTGGATTTTAAATCAATTATCTCTTTTTTATCGAGGTATTCTAGTGACAGTCTTAGATCTTCACTGGTAGTTAATCCTTTTTCATTCCAAGAAATTATTGTTTCCACCCATTTTGGAAGATTAGTAATTTCAGCATTGGCATCTATTGCTAAAATACCTGGCAAGCTAAAGATTAAGGACAACAAGATAAGTGTTGATTTTTTCAATGTATTCAAGCTTACAATTAAAGATAAAAAATAAGATAAAGGCTTTTTTCCATTTTGATTGGATGTTTTCTTAATCAACTATTTGGATGTCTTTCCAAAAGACAACTCGGTTTTTGATTTTTTTGCAAGAAGACGGTTTTAGATAATACCATGCACAATCCTTGTTTGTCTCTCCATTGACCGTCGCTGAAAAGTAACTTGCTTTACCCTTCCACAAACACAGTGACATTGACTTGTTCTGATCAAAATATTCTTTCTTTCAAGAATCCATTAGAAAATATGCATTACCTTCTACAGTAACAATGTCATAACTTTTAGCCAAAACTACGCCATTCAATACTGCTTTCATTCCATCAATAACTTGGTAAATAATCAAACAAAGATACTTGTCAGATACATTACAATCATTCCAACTGCGATTCCAGAAACAATTGACGCACTTGAAAGACTATTCTTATTTTCATCCCGAAGCCATTTCATTATGATGATTATAACCTGAAATATGGCACCAGCACCAATTGACAAAAAGATTACTGCAGAGAATGGGGAGTACATGAATCCTACAAGCCATGCGCCAAAAATTGC
>JAOTTW010000111.1 GCA_029864235.1 Candidatus Nitrosopumilus sp. | reverse complement strand
TTGCAATCTTTACTGCTTCTGTTTCATTTTTAGCAAGTGCGCTTTGTGGTAATGGTAATCCATATGCTTTAAGAACTTCTTGCCCTTCTTCTTCTAGAAGATTTGGTCTTTTTTCTTTTTTCACTTTATCAAAAATCTTTTTTGCTTTTGCTTTGTTTACTTTGAATGTTGTAATTTTTCCTTCTTTAGTATTTACCCAAATTGCAAATTTTATCATTGCAGCTAAAGTTCTAATTGCTCCTTCAGCATACGTGTAATAGGGGACATCCCCTCTGGATAAAATTTCTCTATTGGTAATTCCTTCATCTAATCCCATCAAGCTAGCAAGCATTGTCTTTTTGTATTTTTTCGATATGTTTACAATAACTTCTGCTAGTTTGTCATAATTGAGAGTTCCAGAAGGAGTACACATAGTAATAACAGAGCCAACTTTGGGATGTTTTAGAACTCTATCCAAAACATTGTGGAATCGATTAAAATCAGCATCACCCACAATATCTACTGGATTTCTAGAACTTCCCCAAGGAGGAATGACCTCATCAATCTTTGGACGAATACTATCAATTTTAGCCATTCTAATTCCTGCTTTAGAACAAGCATCAGTGGAAATAATTGCAGGTCCGCCTGCATTTGATACAATAACTAAACCGCCTGCTGTTGGAAGAGGTTGTTTTGAAAACGCAGTAGCGTAATCAAAGAGTTCTTCCATAGTATCAACTCGTATTGCACCAGATTGTTTTAGTAATGCATCATAGATTTCATCTGAACCCATCAAGGCTCCAGTATGAGACATTGCAGCCTTCGCGCCTTCGGGGCTGCGTCCTGACTTAAGTACAAGAACAGGTTTTTTGAGTTTTTTAGTAATATTTTTACAAACTTTGAGAAATTCTTGGCCATCTCCCATGTCTTCAAGATACATTACAATAACTTCTGTTTGTTTATGTTTTGCAAGAATCTTTAGAACATCAACTTCACTCATTGCAGCTTTATTTCCAAGACTTACAACTGCTGAGAAACCTATTCCTTGTGCGCTAGCGTCTTCAACTAATGCTGCACATATGGCACCGCTTTGAGATACAAGTGCAATTTTTCCAGACTTTGGTGTAACTTTAAGAAATGTAGAATTCATCATTGTTTTTGGGTCAAGGTTCATTACACCAAGACAGTTTGGTCCAATGACATGAATTTTATATTTTTTAGCAATATCTTTTAGTTCTTGTTCTCGTTTTGCTCCTTCTTCATCGACTTCTTTGAAACCTGCAGTAATGATAATTACTCCCTTGATTTTCTTTTTACCACATTCTTCTAAGACAGGTGCAACTAGTGTATTTTTGATTACAATAACTGCAAGATCAATTGATTTTGGAACATCTAAAACACTCTTGTATGCTTTTTTGTAAAATACTGTTTCTCGTGATGGACTAATTGGATAAACTGAGCCTTTAAAACCATTCATAATATTAGAGGTGATAGTAGCTCCTACACTTCCTCTTTTGTCAGACGCCCCAATGACGGCAATTGATTTGGGGGATAAAATTACAGATTCTGCCATGATAAATTGAATCTAAGGATTTTGTATAATAAAGTTATTCATAGAAATTTCTGATCTCTATGTTTAGCTTCCTAGCATCTTTCCTGCTAGATTTTCTTTTCGTGGAATCCAAACGATTGAAAGATTAGAGAATCTCCCCATAACATTCCAAGCTTGACGGGCAAGATCTCGAAGTTGTTCATTATTAATTGCAAATTCATGATTAAGCTGGTTTACTGTATTTTTGGAATCACTAAAAATGGTAATTTTGTCATTGGAATCAACAAATTTGTTTAATGCAGAAATTATTGCCATATATTCAGCCTGATTATTTGTGATTTCAGGTTTTTTTTCATAGAATGACTCTCCGGTTTCTTTTACAAAAAATCCAAATCCTCCATTAGAACCTCCAGAGCCATCCACGTAAACACTAATTCCCATCTTTGTACAACCTCGTAATCTTCACACTTAGATTAACTACTATCATGTAAATTATTGTTGATATGCCTTGTGATGCAATTGATGCCAAATATGGATCATAATTAATTGTCAAAAAATAATACTGTAAAATCCATCTAATGACGGTATAGACAATTTCTGCAATTCCCAGTGATGTCACTAATTTTTTAAGATCATCCTTTAGTTTTGCAGTATTAGTACGTCCAGAAGCTAAACGATATTTTTTCCTATTGTCCAAATAAAATAATCCACTAAAAACTGAAAAATAAATCACATAATCTGCAATTGTGGTATATGTTGTGTTTAGATAATCTGTCTGTTCAGATAAAATTTGTGCGATTAATGCAGAAATAATGATTGATGCTGCAAATGCGATTAGAATATTTTTGTTAAGCTTTAGATACTCTTGTAACATATTTTTTAAATTTTACCTATACAATTAAACTCAATCTAAAGTGATTTTGAGAAATATAAACAATCCTGCAAGTTCTGCAATCCCCACTCCTAACATATATGGGAATATTTCATGAGAGAAAATCTCCTCCATTGAGAAATATGCAAGGGAACCAATAACATTATGCAAAAATAACATGCCTGCAACTACAATCATACCTAATGGAAGCTGTGCACGTGTCTTACCATACATCTTACCAAAAATTGCAATTAAAATTCCCAATATTCCCATATTTGCAATTGAAACAACAGATAAGATTA
>JAOTTW010000058.1 GCA_029864235.1 Candidatus Nitrosopumilus sp. | reverse complement strand
AAAGATGGATTTGCTCTGGTTTCAGCATTTAATGGAGATGATTTTGCCTTTGTTGCACCAAAAATATATCATCCTATGAAAAATATGGTCAAACGAATAGATGATGATTCTTTTGATGAGAAGAAATTGGCATTTAAAAATAGTCTCGGGTACTATAGTCAGTGGTTTACAAAAAATCAGCTGAAAGACCTACTAGACTCAGAAGCAGAACCTATTCCAATTAAAGTATCTATTAACAATAAAACTCACATACTTGGTCATGTTTTTGCAGATAGACAACTATGTTGTTAAAATTAATCCAGTTATTCAGTGACTTATACGAGATAAATGAAATTTGATGTCGTAAAGTGGAACTTTTTTGAGACAAGTTACTACCCTACTCCTGTCGGATTCAATAAAGCGAGCCCATAATTATTTCCATGTTGGTAGGTGAATCCCATCCGGTCCAGCCCCTAACATGGACTAAAATATGGTCTAGTTATGCCTACAAAATTTAGAATTTATTTTTCTAACCTTGGTTTGCACTCCAAGTTGTGTGTAGGAAATATTTTCCACATTTAATAGGTAAAAAGATACATGCTTTTGCAGAATCAGTATTGACTTTTTTATAATATTTAATTATCAATTCTGACATTCTTAATGATTCTTTTATCTTTTAGATGAAGATGATAAGTATATGATGTCAGGTGAAGGGATTTTTGTTGAAGATACCATGACAAAAAATGTGGTCACGGTAGAAGAGTTCACCCCAATAAGAAATGCAGCAAAGAAGATGGATGAGGCCAATGTGGGAAGCATAGTGGTTACTAAAAATAATGAACCCATAGGCATAATAACTGAGAGAGATTTCGTTAGACGGTATGCAGTAATGGGAATTAGTCTTTCAAAGCCAGTTGGAGATATAATGACATTGCCACTAATTACCATCGATCCAAATGAAACCGTTTGGGAAGCTGCAGAAGTGATGAAGACTAACAAGATTCACAAACTTCCTGTAATCAAAGATAAAAAATTGGTAGGAATCATAACTAATTCGGATCTAGTGAAACTTTGTAGCCAAAGCTCAGATTTAGAGATGAGACAAATATGTGATGAAATACTAACCAGAACAAGAGAATAGAATTCATAATTTTACAACTATAAATGCTCTATACAATATGTTTAATTTTATGAAATCAATGATGCAGTTTCTTTTTTATTATCATCATGAGGATCGTAGCCCCGCTTTTTGTGTATTGAATCAATTACGCCTTTGGTAAATTTATCAAATTTTTCATCCTTCATAGAGTCTATAACTTCATCCACCGTTTTTTTCATATCAATTTTCTTGCATCTACGGTCTGCCTCAGAGCAATAAAACTCGATATACCTTTGAATGTAATCATATTCAGGTCCTTCTATTCCAATTTCAAATCTCCTTCTGCCGAGTCTTTGTCTCCAAGTTTCGCTCATAATCACCTTTAGTACTTCATAGAATTTAAAGAAAAATGATTCTATTAGATGAACCCAAAAAGAGCGTGACCTAAGAAGATTTAAACATAATTTATTGATGTGTTGACTGTTTTTATCTCTTAAAAAATTTGAAAAAAAGCTCATGTTATTCAAATCTTATAGTTGATTTAGAAAAAACTGCAATATCCTATTTAGAGTTACCAAGTTTTTTAGCATATTCATATTCACAGGTAATACATTTCATTGCATTTGAACTAGTTCAACATTAATTTCAATCCATCCTGTTTTTGCACCATGTAGAAATAGGGCAATGCCTTTACTTTTTTTGTAAATTCTTGTTTTTCTTTTGGCAACCTAACAATAATTTGATGCATATTCTTGCTACTAAAACCCACGAAGAATTTTTGATATATAGAAAAATACTAAAATTTAAACATCAATCTTGTTGTAACTAGAATTTTTCAGCTTTAGATTTGATTGATAAATAGTTGTTCATGTAAGACCATTAAGTTTTAAATCTAATTGTAGACCATAAAATCATACTTCAGTACCAATTTAATCAGTTCTACATACCATCATTTTATAAATAAAACCAAATGATTTTGAGTGTAAGATAAATCAAACGTTATGGTATAAACTTAAAAAAAATCATAGTAAAAATATAGTTCATTAAAAGTAAAATATCTCAAATTTAAATACAATTACATAGTGTGCATTATGAGTTTGGGAAAAACACTAGAAGAGACAAGAGTAAGAGATATCATGTCAAAAAAATTGATTTCAGCTGACCCATCAACTACCTTATTTCAGATTGCAAAAATGATGGAGCAGGGCGTAGGTGCAATTCTGGTAAAAAAAGACTCTATTCCTGCAGGAATTATAACCGACAGAGATTTTGCCATAAAGATTGCAGCAAACAGATACTCATTAGATACTACAGTAGACAAAGTAGCATCATATCCACTAAAAACAATAAAACCTGATGAAACGGTGCTGGATGCAGCAAAATTAATGTCTTCACTAAAGATTAGAAAGCTTGCAGTCATAGAGAATGGAAAAATTATAGGTATTGTCACCTCAACTGACGTGGTAAATTTAATATCATCAAAATAAAAACTAACATTATCTTTTTGTCGGATTTGAAAATTTCAATCTCTGCTTAATGAATAGTAAATATTAAAATCTTTAAAACCAATCTAGCCTGTGGATGTCCATCAAATAAAATATGATTTGGAGTTCTCAAAGGATTACCTACTTGAGACAATACTGAAAAACAGAGGCAATTTAGAAGTAGACAAAGTGGTAGAAGCAATAAAAGAATTTGTCAGAAATCAGGACAGATATGATTCAGAAAAAAAGAAAATGTTGTATATCATATCCAACTTGAAATAAAACAAAGTAAACAACATCCAAGCATGTATAGATTTAGAGTTTGAATAGTTTCTTTTAGGATATAGCAAAATAGTGTTTCTTCTTGCCTGAACTCTATCAAGTTTGTCATAGAATTCATATACTGTTTAATTTATGAGAAGAGCTATAAAATGAGTAAGAATTTTTGGCATGATATTGAACCAGGTACAGACATTCCTGAAATCATCAATGTTATTGTAGAGATACCAAAGGGGTCCATGAACAAATATGAATATGACAAAAAACACAATATGATAAAACTTGACAGAGTGCTATTCTCGCCATTTCACTATCCAGGAGATTATGGAATTGTTCCACAGACATTATCTGAAGATGGAGATCCTCTTGATGCACTTGCACTTGTAACCAATCCAACATATCCTGGAATTTTAATTGAAGCAAGACCAATTGGATTGCTTCAGATGAAAGACGATGGAAAACTGGATGACAAGATCATTTGTGTATCAACAAATGATCCAAGATATCTTCATACTGTAGACATTACAGATATCGAGGATCACTATCGCTCAGAGATTGCACATTTTTTCCAAGTGTATAAAGATTTGGAAGGAAAAAAAGTAGAGATTCTCGGATGGAAGTCATCAAAGGAAGCTAAAAACGTAATTCATGAATCAATAAAGAGATACAAAGATACTCTGAAAAAATATTAAAATTTACATTTCAGTACTTTTTCAAATAAACATGTCTAAAGAATGTGAGCATTTTTCTCATGAAAATAGAAAAATCATTCCAAATACAAAAGGATGTGAAGAATGCGAAAAAGAGCATCTCCCAACGGTTGCATTAAGGATGTGTCTTACTTGTGGACATGTTGGATGCTGTGATTCATCAGTAGGAAAACATGCCACAAAACACTTCAAAGACACAGGGCATCCAATAATAGTAGCAGTTCATGAAAATCCATGGAAATGGTGTTATATTCATGAAAAATACTATTAGAGTAAAAATTTCAAATCTATGCCTCTAATAGATCACAGTTTTATCATAGAATAATTCTAATTGTTTCACCAACAATTACACATTTTGAAGAAATTTAATCAACAAATGTTAAATTTATCTATTTAAACATCAGACATAGAATTAAAACTCATAGAATGACACTTCATTTTTTAATAGTCACAAGTCAGGCAAAATAGATGGTCAAATACAAACTTGACAAATGGGATCTATCAGAAATTGCAAAAGATCCAAAGAGTCCTTCATTTCAAAAACAGATAGAAGAATTGGAAGCATCTGCAAAGAAATTTGAAAAAATAAAAAAGATTATATTACCAAATATATCATCAAAAAAATTTATGTCAATCTTAAATGAACTAGAAGATATTTCTGAAAAAATGAGTAAAGTTGGAGGATATGCCTCACTTTCATATTCAGCAAACACACAGTCTGATGAGGCCACATCATTAATGACAAAGATGTCAAAGCTAGGCTCTGAGATTTCAAATAAAATTTTGTTTTTTGATTTATGGTGGAAAACTCAGATAGATGAGAAAAATGCCAAAAGGCTGATCAAGGAATCAGGCGAGCTTTCAGAATATTTAGGCCATAAGAGACTAGTTGCAAAATATTCACTCAGTGAGCCTGAAGAAAAAATCATAAACACATTAGATGTTACAGGTATTTCAGCTCTGGTAAAGCTGTATGATAAGATTACAAATGCCTACGAGTACAAGATGAAGATTGGCAATAAAACAAAAAAGATGACAAGAGAGGAATTGACAAATTATATCCGAAGTACAAATTCAAAGATTAGAGAAACAGCGTACAAAACAATCCTAACAAAATACTTTGAAAATAAAGGAGTCATAGGTGAAATTTATCAAAATATTGTTCTCAATTGGAGAGACGAGGGAATTGAAATTAGAGGATATAATTCACCAATATCCATGAGAAACATTGGAAATGATGTTGATGATAAAACAATAGAATCACTTCTTTTCACATGCAAAAAAAATTCACCTGTTTTTCAAAAATTCTTTTTACAAAAAGCAAAAATGCTTAAAATGAAAAAGCTTCGCAGATATGACCTGTATGCTCCGGCAGCTGCAAACATCAAAGAAAAGAATTACCCATATGATAAATCAGTAAGATTGGTTTTTGAATCACTTGGAAGATTTAGTCCAAAGCTAAGAGATTTTGCAAAGAAAGTTTTTGAACAAAAACATGTGGATTCATCAATTAGAGCTGGAAAAAGAGATGGAGCATTTTGCAGTACACTAACTCCAAAAATCACACCATACGTTCTAATCAATTTTACTGGAAAGTCAAGGGATGTCTTTACACTTGCTCATGAATTAGGCCATGCGGTTCATAGCCAAGCGGCTCAAGATAGATCAATCCTAGTTCAAGATGCGCCATTACCATTAGCAGAGACTGCATCAACTTTCTCAGAATTACTGTTGTACGACAATCTTTCAGATAAGATTTCAGATAATGAGAAAAAAGTCATGCTTTCTGAAAAAATTGATGATTTGTATGCAACAATAATGAGACAATCATTTTTTACAATTTTTGAAGTAGATGCACATGAACAAATTGGAAAAGGAACAACAGTAGATGAAATATCAAAAACATATCTTCAGAATCTAAAAGAACAATTTGGAAATTCAGTTAGCATGACAGATGATTTTGCAATAGAATGGAGTTGCATTCCACATTTTTACCATACACCATTTTACTGCTATGCCTATGCTTTTGGAAATTTATTGGCACTTTCATTATTTCAGAGATATAAAAAAGAAGGCAATGATTTTGTTCCAGCATACATCAATATCTTAGCAGCTGGTGGGTCTAAAAAACCTGAAAAACTATTATCTGAACATGGTTTGGACATAAGATCATCTAAATTCTGGCAAGAAGGTTTTGATTATATTGAAAATCAAGTGAAAGCACTATCATCATTAAATTAGACTTTTAGAATTAGAATGGGGCTGGCAGACCAACGCATGGACTGCCAGCTTGTTCCCCGAACGGTTTGAATTCGATGTCACCTAAAAATTATAGAAGATTAAATTTAAACCTTTGAAATTATTTCAAATCTAGTTTTTTGGGATTTATCCTTCTAACGGTACCTGCAAGAATCCCAATAGTAATTCCCAGTTGGTATAGAAAATACAACAAGACCTCAAATGTGCTAGGAGTCAAATCTGAGAATCTACTTAGACCAGTAAGTATCAGAATAAAGGCACTAAAAAAGAAAAGAAAGCCTTTTGCAACACCATGAATGTGAGTAAACTTTAGCAAAACAAAAGTCATCAAAGTCACAGAAATTGCCAGAACGGTTAAAAATCCAGTATTCATTCCAAAGATTAGAAATAGCAAAGATGCAATTTCAGTTGGACTTCCAGTTTGAATTACGTTTGATAATTCAATTTTTTCAGTAGATGCAAAACGTGGTACGCTAAGAATTGCATTGAATAAGAATAAAACAAAGAGAGATATTGATACAATTTTTAGATGATTTTGAAGACGTGGGAATCGGATGAGAATAGATTTCCCTAGAATTATACCTTGAAACATACCAATTCCAAACACACCTGAGATTGAAATTATTGAAAAGATAGGATCTTGGAAAATTTCAACTAGAAAAGGAATCAATGCCATTTTAATACAATATCATAATAAAATCTCAATATTAGTAAATAGATATGAGAGGTTTCAGAAATAGACAAAAAAGCCATTCAAACGCAGAAAAAATTGATATTAAATGAGAGAAAATTTAATTATTTAATCGCAAAGCAGCAAACCATGCAGAATATACTTGTATTAATTGTAGTTTTTGGAATAATGATCTTTGCTACTAATGAGATATTCTCGCAAGAAATGAGTCTTGCCACTTTTCAAGAAACTGCACAAGTTTTAATTGACAAGAGCATATCCCAAAATGTTTCTGCATCCATAACATTACAAAGCACAAGCATTCAAGAGATAAAAATTCCATCAGAGTTAGAACAAAGGATTAGAGAGAATGATAGAATTTCAGCTGTAACTTTAACAAATCAAAATCAATGTATTTTAGGAGTGGATAATGATTCATGCATTTTAATAAATGTAAAAAGAGATCCAGCAGATAAAAATTTTCTTCAGATTCAGAATTCAACACTCAGAATATCAGAACAATTCATTGATGAGATAAACGAGGTATTTGACACAAATGCAGAATTTCATTCCACATTTATCCACACCAATGACGAGACAAGTCGTGCATTAGAAACATCAGGAGTAATATCAGGCCGTGGGACAATATCAGCAGTGTATACAATGCCTATGGAAGATACTGCATCAATGTATGAAAAGATATCTGCAATTCTTATTCCAAAAGTAATCAGAGAATCAGGAGGATTTTATGATGTTGCACAAAATCTTTCAACACAGGAAAACTCAAAAATGACATTTTCCATCATACCTACAGAAAATAAATCACTACTTCAATTGAAATTGTCAGTAGATTATCCACAAACGGCACCAACAATTAATGAAGTCAATCCATTAAAATTTTTAAAAACAGATGAATTGAAAAGATCAAAATATTTTTCATCTGGATTTTATCCACTTAATTCAATCTTACAAGTTGTGATTTTATCACCTGATGAGACAAATATTTCAGATGTCAAGGGAAATATTATTCCAGCCCAACTAATAGATGGAGAAAAAATTCCAATAGAAATTACAAAGCCAGGATGGATCTTTGATCCTGCAGAAGGAACAAGAATCCAAGGCAAATATATCTTTGGAGAAACTACGTCAGTAAATGCAGAGAAGTTAATTTTTTCAATTGGAGGAAATCAACTTCAAACGCCAAAAACCAATGAAACTTCTTTTGATGAATCAACAATAGTTGTTATAATCATAACTATTGTAGCAATAGCTGCTGCGATATTTTATCTCAAAGGTTACAAAAAATAACTACACTAGAAGGACAGCAGCTGCAAAGACTGTTGTCCATTTACCATCTTTGTCACCCTTTGTAGATTGAGTAATGTTTTGTGTCTTGTAAATTTGCCCAGAGATTGTCCATTGTTGTCTTTTTTCATCCCAGCTTTTATCAATATCAAAAGGAATGCCTAAAGATGAGGCTAACATTTGTGCAGCAATATCTTCGGCATAATCGCCAGATTGTCGTTCATTTTGTCCAAATGATTCATACTCGGAAAGATAACCATAACGATTGGTATCTTTTGGCCTTGCAATCCCAACAGATGCAGAGCATAGCCTATGAGGCTCATTAGTTTGGTTCTTTGAATAAATCGTAAAGAGTATTTGTCCAGGTTTAATCTGTTTTAATCCTTCATTCCTAGAAATTAGTTTGGCATTGGGTGGAAAGATACTTGAAATCAATACGAGGTTTGTACCTGCAATGCCAGCATCTCTTAACGCATATTCAAAACTTGTTAATCGGTCTTCATGTACGCCTTTTCCTTTTGTCAGAAATAATTTTTTGGCAACTAAATCAATCAATACTTTTGTGATAAAAAAGTTTTAATTATTTATACTTTGATTGAAAAGGAAAAACAAACAAAATTTTGTATAGATGTAAATTAAGAGTCAATTTGTTAGTTAGATTTTAGTATAATATTGTAGATGCAAAAATGTGATAGAGGATTTTTTCCAGTCAGATGGTTTTATCATAGGATATTACATTTTAACTGTTGGCGCATCGCTACTTTTAGTAAAGGAAACTAAAAAAAGAATCAAGGATCTCAGAGCAGGAATTGATTCAATAAAATATGCGCCTTTTGCTTTTGGCATTTTATTTGCATATGTTTTTTTAGCATATGATTTTGTAGAAACAATTCCATTTCTGAATTGGAGCTGGTTAGGATACAATATTGCTTTTGGTCCCTTTGCCGATGAAGGTCCATTGGGAATTATTCCATTTGTCCCTTTATTGATATACATGTTTATTCACATCAACTATGTAGAGGAATTATATTTTAGAAAATCAAAAAGAATGGTTGTAGTTTGGGCGTTTATACACATTGCAATGGGAGTAAAAATCCACATGGCAATTATTTTACTACCAATAGGATTTTTGTTCAAATACATATATGATAAAAAAGGAATAAATCATTCCTATGCAATGCACTTTGCAACAAATATCTTAGTTGTTCTTACGCTTTTTCTTTCTTTTATCTGATGGTTGTGGTTTTTGTGTAAGAAATAGATATGCAAAAAATGCACCAAGTCCAAAATTTATCACACCCATAAATGTTATCATAATAGATGATGAAGGAGGAGCAAGGTATAATCCTACAAGCATTCCAAGTATTCCAGTTCCAAAAAACATAATCATCAAAACCTTTACTCTAAAAGGATGGATGTATTTCATTAAAAATTATTTAAAAAAATTGACATTATAAATTGAAGGATGTTTTCACGGTTTTTGAAAGGATGGTTTTTCAATTTTTTTAAAAAAATTGGTAACTGGTAACACTTTAAAGCTTCAAAAATTTCATTTTACTTCGTGCCAATGTAGCTCAGCCTGGCTAGAGCATTCGCCTTGTAAGCGAAAGGTCGTGGGTTCAGATCCCGCCATTGGCTTAATTAATTATCAAGTTTTTGAAAAATATCCTTAGTAATAGTAATAAGTATACTAAGACCAGCAACATTACAAATTGGAATCAGATGAGAGTTTACCTACTCAAAACAATTCAGAAAATCAGATTTTTATAAAAAAATCAAGCAACAAGGGGTTGATGATAGGAATAATAGCGATCGTAGCTGTTGCTGCATTTTTTGCAGGCTCTTATACTTCAAGTCTAAACTCAGAACAAATCACTCAGAAAGATCTTGATGAAGCTGTTGCAAAGTTGGAGTTAAAAATTCTACAAAATCAACTTCCAACAAATCAACAAAAACAACCACTAAAGATATCAATCGATGATGATCCAGTTAGAGGAAATACAGATGCGCCAATTACAATCATAGAGTTTTCTGATTTTCAATGCCCATTTTGTGCCAGATTCCATGTTCAAACATTACCACTGCTTTTAGAAAATTATATCGATACAGGAAAAGTAAAACTGGTTTACAGAGACTTTCCAATTCAAAATATTCATCCAAATGCCATGCCTGCAGCAGTTGCAGCAGAATGTGCCGATGAGCAAGGAAAATACTGGGAATATCATGATAAATTATTTGAAAATCAAAATCAATGGAGTGAACTAGAAACAACAGAAGCTATTTCCATGTTTACTCGATATGCTTTTGAAATAGAGTTAAATCAAGAACAATTTGATGCGTGTCTTACTAGCGGAAAATATCTCAACGAGATTAGAGTTGATCTTAATGACGGTAGAGACTACGGAGTAACAGGTACGCCTGGATTTTTTATTGGAAACGATGAATTGGGATTTGTCGAATTAAAAGGTGCACAACCATTTGAGAGCTTCAAAAAAGTAATCGATTTACAATTAAAAACATAAAAAAAATAACAAGCGTTTATTAGACCTAAATCTATTATGTAGGATATCGGAATAATGACGAGCGGGCAATGAGCTTTTCGTCATTGCTTTAGAGAAGAAAATAAAATGACAGAATTTCAAGATTTAGGATTAAAAGAAGAACTATTAAAAGGAATAGAACAATTAGGCTACAAAGAAGCTTTTCCAATTCAAGAGGCAGTAATTCCAGTGTTACTTACAGGCAGAGATGTGGTAGGACAAGCACATACTGGTTCAGGAAAGACAGCAGCATTTTCATTATCAATGCTTCAAGAAATTAAGCCAAAAAAAGGGATTCAAGGATTAGTTATAGCACCTACAAGAGAGTTGGCAATGCAAATTACAGAAGAAATAAAAAAATTTGGAAAATACACAAGAATCAGAGTAGCAACCGTTTATGGTGGTCAAGGTATGGGATTACAGCTAGATGCACTGGAAAGAGGAGTAGAGATCGTGGTTGCAACTCCAGGTAGACTAATTGATCATCTAAAACGGGGCTCAATTGAGCTTGGGAATATCACACATATTGTTTTGGATGAAGCAGATACGATGCTGGATATGGGATTCATTGACGATATTCAATTCATTTTAGATTTAGCCCCT
>JAOTTW010000057.1 GCA_029864235.1 Candidatus Nitrosopumilus sp. | reverse complement strand
CCTGTGAACCCTTTTGTTCTTGCAGACTCAACTACAGCGTTTGCAGCTTTCATTGCAGCAAATGGTGATGACTCGTATCTGTCAGCATTTACATGAATTCCACCAGAACTTATGGCTATGGTTTCCCCACCTGTAAGGTCAGTCATATGGATAATTGTATTATTATAGCTGCTGAAAATATGGGCGATTCCCCATTTCTCAGGTTCTTCTTCTTTAGTTTCTGGTTCTGATTGTCTTACCTTGACCTCAGTTTTAGGTTTAGTTTCCTTAATTGGCGTCTCTGCCTCTTCAATCTTGACCTCAGTTTCTGACAATGTCTACTCACACCTTAAAGGGTTTAAAAAACATTGATTTTTCTAACTTGCCTTGTTTTGAACACTTGTGACATTTTATGATTATTACTCAAATACTATGAAAATTTGCCTTTTGTATGGGCTTATTCTTATTTGCTATTGGTATTGCAGTTGCAACCGCTCTTCTGAGTTCTATGGTTTTTCAGTTTGTTACTTCAAATAATGAATCTCCATTCCTTACACTAGAAGAAAAATGTGAAAAAATTGCATTGGAGGGTTACAAAATTCATGTAAAGTATCCTGAATCACAACTTGATGAACTACCAATTGATGACATGAATAAATTGTTGTATCTTGATGAATTATGGATAAATGATTGTGTAAATGGTTTACCTGCAGCTACTATCTTTGATATTGTTCAAAGGGCCGAATTTGATTTTTATTCTGGTGAATAACTATCTTTTAAAGTGATGCCAGCCTAAATCTTTTAAACGATAAAGTTTTCCATCTTTTTTAGTATATACTCCTTTTCCATTGCAAACATACCCAATTTCAATTATTGGTATTTTTAATTGTGATGCAATTTTCTGAATAGTTAATTTATATTTTTTTGATGCAGTAAAAATAAATTCATATTCTTCTCCTCCATGAAAAATTAAATTCATTGGATTCATCTTGTTTACTTTTGCAAAACTGTAGATGTTATTTTCTGTAGGAATTTTATCTATGATAAATTTTTGTTTACTTTGTCTTGCCATCTCATTTAGTGTAGTAGATAATCCATCACTAGAATCCATTGATGATGAAAAATAATTCCTACTCTTTAAACCAAATTCTAGTCTGGGTTTTGGTTTGAAAACTGATTTTAATGCTTTTTTTACAAATTTTGTTTCTCCTTTTCCCTTCTCAAGTAAAATTTTTAATCCTGCAGATGTGTATCCAAATGGACCTGTAACAAAAATTGAATCTCCAGATCTTGCACCTTTTCTGGTGACTATTTTATCTGATTTTCCAAAAATACATACGTGAAAGACAAGTTCTGCACCTTCGTTTGTATCTCCACCTAAAATCTTGATCTGAAATTCTTTTGATACTGTTTTTAAGCCACTTGCTATTTGTATAACCTTTGTGCGTGAGATTGATTTTGGTAAGTTTAATGAAATAATGCCAAACTCTGGTTTCACACCTTTTGAAGCAAAATCACTTATACATGCCACGACACTTTTTCTTGCAGCATCAACTAGTTTCATCTTTGGAGGGATATCTGTACTTTGAACTAATGTGTCTACTTTGACAACAATCCTTGTCTTGTCCATACAAAACGTTTCAACATCTTCAGAAACAAATTTTTTATTTTCTAGTTTGTCTTGAAAAATTTTGATTATGGCTGATTCATCTAATTTCGTCATAACATTTTTTCACTACATCTAGTGTATCTTTAACAATTTTCTTACATTTGATTAAATCATTTGATTCCCCTGACACTCTAATGATGTCTTCGGTGTTTGATTTTCTAATCAAAACCCAGCTATCCTCATCAATGATCCCTTTTACTCCGTCTTGTGTAATTACTTCTGAAAATTCTGTTGCAAATTTTTTAGATATTTGTTCAATTACTGGATCATGATACTTTGCATCAACTTTGATTTTATCTCTGATCTGCGTATAGCTTTCCATAAAATCTAATATTTCATCAAAATTAGGATTGCTCAACATAGATGCAATTAGACCACTGGTGAGAATACCCTCTCTACAATAATTGAATTCTGGTAAAATAAAACCTCCGCTGCTTCCCTCTCCGCCTGCTTGAGAGTTTGTCTTTAACATTAAATCAATTACGTTTGCTTCGCCAACCTTGGATCTTTCTACACTGCCACCTTTTTGTTTGATGAATTTTTCTACTGCAACACTAGTGTCTATACTCAAAACAAATTTTTTGTATCCAAGATCTAATGATTTTGCAACCCCTAATCCTAATGTTACATCAGGTGTCTGTTTTTTTCCATCTCTTACTACAACTAATCTATCACTGTCAAGATCAAAAGCAAACCCAATATCTTTATCAGCAGACGCTAAAATCAGATCAGATAAACTATCTGATGTTGGATCTGGACCTCTAGTAGTTGTACTCAAATCTTCATTGATCACGCTAACCTGACATCCAATCTCTCTTAACAAGTCCGGCGCCACTTTTTTTGCAGCACCTCCACCTATATCCACGGCAATTTTGGGCTTGCCACTAATACTTCCTATCAAATTTTTTGCTTCTTGTATGTATACAGAAGTAATTTGTGTCTCTAATCCAATTTCTGATTTGGGTAATTCCTGTTTTTCTAAAATCTGAGGCAATTCACGTTCATTAATCCCTCTTCCATCGATAATGAATTTTAGGCCATTCCACTCTATTGGATTGTGAGATGAAGAAATTATAACTCCAGCACCATATTTTCTGGCTTCACGAAAAACAACAGGGGTTGGCATAGTGCCTAGATCAAACACATCTATCCCATTTTTCATTAGTGTAGCTGCAACAACCTCCTTGATCATTTGACCTGATGGTCTAGTGTCTTTTCCAATTACACATTTTTTGGATTTAACAAGTGTTGAAAAATTATTGCAAAAATAAATTACATCTTTTAAATTAAAATCCTCACCAAATATGCCTCTAATGCCAGAAATAGTTTTTTTCATTTGTTCAAAATGGAAAAGGCTTTTTATTAACTCTAATGCCTCAACCAAAAAGTGCCTCGATAGCTCAGTCTGGTAGAGCGAACGCCTCGTAAGCGTTAGGTCACGGGATCGAATCCCGTTCGAGGCTATAAAATCATTTTAAATTCAACAATTCTTAAGAGTCTGATTCATCGAAGGTCTCAATATCTATTTCTAATTCTTTTCCTAAACCTTTCCACCATTGTCTAGTTTCTTCTGTCATGCTCCTCTCAGAATTTTACTCTAATTCTCCTTTATAGATCTGTCGGTTGATTAATACTTGATCAATTAACAACACCATACTGAATTAAATTAATTTTTTTCTTCCTGCTGTTTTCTTTTGATCTTTCGATAGAAAATTATCATCAATGCACCACCTGCACATCCCCAAAATATAGGTGACAATCCCGGTTCAACTTGCGGAATCACACCAACAAATGCCAATGACATAATTCCTACTAAAACCAATCCAATTACTTCTAAAATTTTTGTCATAGTTGTTCTATTAACATCAAGCTAAATCAAAAAGATATATGGTTTTGTAAATCATACATTCTATGGACAAATATCTTTTGGTGATTTTGGTTTTTTGTTTAGTTGGAATTCCAATATCTTTTGTATCTCCAACAACCGGTGAACTAAGAGAACCCCCCTTTCTACTGTTATTTTATGCCTCTATTGGGGGGATTTGCATAATTATCGTGTATAATTCATTTAAAGAAAGACAACAACATAAAACAAATTTAGAAAGAAGAAGAAAATCTAAAAAATAGATTTTAAAGTTCTAGACCAAAGGATTCTGCAATACTTGAGAATTTTGAATAAGATTCCAAATATTGCCTACCTTTATCGGTTATGACAAAAGTGTTTTTCCCATCAAACTCTATTCTGTTAATCAGTCCAGATCCAGTTAGATTTTCCAAGAATTTTGATAGCCTAGAATGTGAAAGATTTGCCTTAGTGAGTAATGATGTTGTTTTGATGCCTTGTTGACCAGACTGTTCAGTAGCGGTCAAAAGATCTGCAACAATTTGCATGCTTGTTCTATAGGAAACCATACCGTAATTAATGTAAAGCCAAGATATAAGGGTATTACCATCAATTCAGATCAGATAAATATGCTCCAGACTGATTTCTGTGATATTGTCTTCCCTGTCTCCTGTATCATGGTTTAATGACTTTCTTGGTGTAGCGTATAGGTATTATGATCTAAGAATGAACATTGTTCCTTTATTTTCTGAACGAAAGGAGGCCACAAATCTTTGGAATGAAACAATAAACTGGTGGATTGATCCGTCAATAAAAATCAGATTTGTTGAAATTGGTGACGAATACTGGTTCATAATGGGTTCTGAATCTCAGAAACCTGATTCAAATCTTTCATTTTTTAAAGTATTATCAAAGTCAGATAATTATGAGCGGTTCAAAAAAGGTCATGGTGGGGAAGCTTATCTTAGGTTGGGTGTTTATTCTGAACAAACCTTAGAAGACGCAAAAAAGGACGCATTATGTAATTGTGGACATGCTGCCAAAGATCATGATGAGGGGGATAATGACGAGTGCTTATACAATATTTGCGACTGCAAAAAATTTTCGAGCTTTCAAGTAAATCTTCTAAAAAGAAAAAAAACAATCACTGATATCTCATTTATAGAAGAACAAAATGTAAAAGAAGATCCGCTTACATGGAATTGTCTATATGTAAATAAATATTCTAAAACCAATTAAAATTATTCTTCTCTGTTAACTCTGACGTGGTCTCCTGGATAATACTCATGAAGTTTTTTTGAATAACAGTTTCCGCAAAGAGGCCCTTTGACTTTCCATTCTTCCATAGGGTTGTATTGCAAATCTAATTTCTCACTACAAATAGTACATTTTTCTTTTGAACCCAAAGCATTTCTGTTCTCTATACACGCTATAAAAAACATTCTAGATTTAGTACAAAAAAATCATGTTAAATAATACTGATTTTTAGTAAACATAGGTAGTAGTCTGATCAATGTAAACCTCCTGCAAATTTTTACATGATTGGGCTGCTACCTACTTGAAAATTTAGAATAAACTACTTGTCAGTTTTTTTAGAGCCAAAATCTCGTCTTCTTCTTGTCTAATTTTTTTATCAACAACTCTCAGCATTGCATCATTCCAAACATGCTGTGAGAAGAAATTGTGTTTTGTATTTGCCAATTCTATTTCGTCATCTACAACTGTATCTTCTAGAAATTTAGTTACAATGACATCTGTTAGTTTTAAAATTCTTGAATTTAGCTTAAAACTGCGAAATATTGGCTCTAATTTCAGTATGTCTATCTTAAAATCACCTTTTGTTTCAAGTATTTTTTTATGAAGAATCCTAAAGTATACTGCAACATAAAACAATGTTGCATATCTCTTTGTTTTATGACCTCCTTGTTTTCCATACTTTGGTACCTTCTTTGCATATTCTTTGACCAAATATGGATACAACAGTATTCTATAATCATCTTTTAGATTTTCATTAAATATGTCATCATATTTACTTCCTCTTGGGAGAAATTGAGCTGGAGAACTATATGCTTCAGTAGGTCTTTGCTCAATCCCTGCAACAAGTGCCTGAATTGCATCTTTTGCAACAATTACTTTTTTGTGGTTATCAGGCAGATAGTTGTTGTATGTTGAATCTCCTTCATACTCACATTGTTTTGATTTAGATTTAGAATCAAATGAACCAGCTTGAATTTCATAAAAATATCCACAGTTTTTTAATTGAGACTTTATTGATTTATGAAAATCCATTAATGAAACAAGATCTTTTCCTCTGACAGAATTTTGTGAATTTCTGTATTTTGTTATGTTGTTCTGTTCTCGCTCGTCATCTGCTTTTATTATTGTAACTGTCATAGAGCCATCCATGTTTTTAGTTCGTTTTGAATGATCCAGAATTGAATTTGATGTTTGTGCACCATTCACAATTTGTGGAGCAAATAGTTTTATTGTATTATCTCCCAATTCTTCAAAGTCACTAACTACTATTGTTATTCCGTTGTTGTAATAGAAAAATTTACCAGGATCTGTTTGGAGTGTTTCTCTTAATCCCTTGTTAACTGTAGTCTTAAACTGCATCCATTGCCTAATATTTGATTCAAAAACATAGTCTCTATTCTTACTAACAAAATCTGTAAGTTCTCTTAATTTTAAAATACCTAAAATTGTGTTTTCATGTCGAAGCATTCTTTCTAATTTTATTGATGATTTTTTACCTGCTGCAGGTTTCTTAATCCTATCCCATAACTTCTGAATGATTTTCTCAATATCTATGACCTCGATCAGTTCATCTTCATACTCGACTTTTTGATCTGTTACATAACAACACTTTATCTTTAGATTTTTTTCTTTAATTTTTGTTACAAGCTGTGCTAATTCTGATCTCATCTTTGTCACATCCTTTCCAAGTAAGCGTTTTGCATCTTCTTTAAATTTTGCAATTGCTTCAAGAGAATGGGATGTTCCATATTTTGATTGAAATAATCGAATTGTATTATCCGAAAAATCTACTGGAAGATAGGCATCAATTCCTAGATCATTTGCGCCATCAACAATTGCATCAGCTGCATCGTCTTCAGTAGCCTCATATACTCTTGTTAATACCCACTGAAGAAAGTTATTCCCCTTTTCCACTTCGCTCTTTGAATTTTCAGCATATTCTTTAATACTCCCTCTAATATTTTCTGAAAATCCTTCCATTGGCAGGCTGGAATTTTTTTGAACCAACAAAGTATGTGAACCTGGAATGTATTCTAACAATCCATTGCCATTTTGTACCAAATTATTTTTTCTAATATGTTATATATTTAGAGAATTTGGTTATTACATAATAACTACATTTTAGATGTGATGTGATTTGAAGAAAAAAATAATAGCCATATTCCCAGTAATTGTTTTAGTTTTGATATTTACTGCATTTTTTATTTCAAATGAAAATCCTAACAAAGAAGAAAGTAAATCTCAAATTACTCAGGTAAAAGCTGATGTAATAATGCCAACTAAAGTCTCTCGTCCAGGATGTGAGAAAACTAATAATTGCTACATTCCATCAACAATTGTAATCAAGGAAGGTCAGCTAGCTACTTGGGTAAATGAGGATGCCGCATTTCACAGTGTAACTTCTGGATTTTATGGTACTCCTACAGGGCTTTTTGATAGTGGTTATCTTGATCCCTATCAGTCATTTTCATTTACTTTTGATGAATCTGGTGTCTATGACTACTATTGTACACTACATCCTTGGATGAAAGGTCAAGTAATAGTTGAATAAAGGTACCCGAGGGAGTCGAACCCCCTTGTATAGGCTTTGCAGGCCCACGCATAACCGTTCTGCCAGAGTACCGTTTTAAAAAACACAAATTAACAATTAAACTCTTTAGATCAGAATTTTGTAAATGGTTTTGAAGCAAGCTTTATGTCTTCTCCCTTAATTGTTTTTCTTCCTGCATGAGAAGCCATATCTACAGCACTTTTTGCAATACCTTCAGCTAATTCTTCAATAACTCTTCTGAGCTCATCTGCAGATTCATCACTTACTCTTTCAGCACCTGCTTTCTTCAAAATTCTATACATTGCTGAAAGACCTAGTTCAGATGATCTCATTGACTTTATTTTTCACGACAACGATAAAAGATAATGAGTAAAAAAATATCACCAAGGAATCGATTTATACAGACAAGTTTGATGGATGATTAGAGTGTCTTGGTTTTACGATTCACATGTGCATCTATCAGACCCATTTTATCATGATGACTTGGATTATATTATTTCAGGTATGGAGAAAATAAAACTGAAAGCATGTTGTGTATCAATGAATAATAATGATGCACTAAGAACACTGAGCATTGCAAATTCCACCAAACTGATTTTACCTTTTATTGGAATTCATCCTGAATATGCTAATGATGATTTGGAACAAATGGTAGAACTGATTCATCAAAAAAATAAATTCATCAGTGGTATAGGTGAAATTGGACTAGATCCAACCTATATTCAATCTGAAACTGATTCAAAGAGACAGATTCATGTTTTTGAAATTCTTCTTTCATTGGCAGAAAAATACCAAAAGCCTGTTTCAATTCATTCAAGAAGAAGCCTAGATGACATTCTCCAAATAATGACTTCTTATGATTCTAAGCATGCATTACTTCATTGGTTTGATGGAAACAAAAAACAACTTCAAAAAGCTATAGACATGGATTTTTTTGTATCATATGGACCTGTAATGATATATGCAAATGACAAGCAAACATTACTATCAAATACTCTGGAATCAAAAATCTTAGTCGAAACAGATGGGCCAGTTAGATTTTCAAGATGTTTTGAAATGAAATCTGCTCAAGTTAGCTTTATTCCAAGTGTTATATTTTGTGCTTCAAAAGTTCTCGGAAAATCCTTTGAAGAAATGAGCTTGTTATTAGAAACAAATTCAAGATCCTATCTTGGAATATAGATATAAAAAACCCTAATCCATTAAACCAGAAGTGGATAGAATTAAGCGGCTCTCTTATGAAGTATTAGACGAGCACCAATCGAAGTTTGGTGAGGATTTTGCTGACAATAAAAAAGCTCTAGATCAAATTTCTATTATTCGTTCAAAAGGATTGAAAAATGAGATTGCAGGATACATAACAAAACATATCAAAAAACAAATTCGTGAAGAAAAAGCTAAACAAGCACAAAGAACAGCTATTCAAAATGAAACAATATCTGAGGCGGAATCTGTTCAAGAAGAAAACATTGATGTTGTTGATGTAGCAGAGAAAGAAATAATTGAAGTTTCTGATTCGACACCTGAACCAGCATTGGTTGAAGAAAAAACAGAGTAAATAAGAAATTAATTCAAACCATTCCAAATTATGCTAAATGATTACTGTTAAATTCCTAGGAGGGGCAAAAAAATCCTTTTCTACTGACAAACTCGAAATAGATCAATCTGATATTTCTATTAAAGAACTTCTTGAAATCCTTCTTTCGATTAAACCAGAAAATACTTTGAATTTAGACATTGAAAATATTCTCATTGCCATCAATGGCGTTGATTCTTCCGCTATGAAAGGAAAAATGACAATTATCAAAAATAATGATGTAATCAGTATTATTCCTGTAATTCATGGTGGAACATCTAAAAGAATTATTTTTACAATTTCTAAAAAAACAATTCAATTAATGGAAATTAAAGGTCACAAAAATATCAATGTAAATTTCCTTGATGCTCTTAGAACAAACTTTCCAAAATTAAAAATTCAAGCCATATCTAGCAATTTCATACTAAATTTATCTCATGCAAAAAAAATATTTTATTTGTCTTTAACATCTCAAAAAAATAATGCTTTACTTTCAAACAAATTAGAAATAGATATTCTAATGAGATTTGCTTTAACTTCACAAATTTCTGATGCTATTAATACAGTAGGTATTCAATCCAACAAAAACTTTATTCTTGTCGCAATTGGCGAAAAAAAACAATTAGATGCCCTTCATTTTGAATTATCTTTACACTCCCTTGATGTATTTTCTAAAGACAATTACTCATTTCTAAAAAAACAATTTAAAATTAGCAAAAAACAACTAAACAGTATATTGTCCAAAAGTCCTTTGGAAGATTTACTTGTGGAAAAAGCTACACTATTACTCTGATATACTTCGTTTAGTTTTCTCAACACTCAAAATATCTGATTTTTTAATAATAGCTAGTCCTGTTTGGTCTCCAATAATCTCAACTAGAACTACTTTATCAGGAAATTCCAAAGACACTTTATTTTTTATATTTTTTGCAATTCTTGAAATGATTTCTTGACTTGATACATCTGAATTTCTCTTTTTTATTGAAATTCTATATGTCTCATCAGTTAAAATCAAATTTGACATATCTGCTATTTCTTTTACTATATTATCAATTTCAGTCTCTGTGATTTTTTGAATAGGAATTAGTCTTAAGCAATATCTTATAGACCATGGTTCATCAATTAGTTTATCTCTGATTTTTTCAATAATCTCTATAGGGTGTAATGCCGTTTCAGCGGTTAATATTCCCGACATTTTTGAAATGGTTATAATTGGTTCTGAATCCCCCATTTCTTCTAATACATTCCGAATTTCTTGTTCTGTCTCTGGCTCCAAATGTCTAGCACATGTTATTATCAAATTCAAAGTATCTTCATAATCTCCTTTTTCGTTAGAATTCCTTCTCTATGAATTTTTAGTTCTCCATTTACAACTTCTACAATGGTTGACGGAATTCCTAAAATTTCTCCACCGTCTAAAAATAGATCAAAACCCTTCATATTTTCATAACATTTCAATGGATTAGTAAATGATTCTTGTCCAGAAATATTTGCACTTGTACCTACTATCAAACTACATCTCTTTAAAAGTTCTAGAGTACAACTATTCTCGGGAACTCTAAGAGCAATTTTGTCATCAAGATTCAGGGAGTTCTTTAATTTTTTATTTATTAATTTTAGTATCAAAGTTAATGGTCCAGGCCAAAATTTCTCAGCTAATCTTTCTGATTCTTTATCAAAGCTAACAATTTTAGAAGCTATCTCTTTTGAATAAACAAGAACAGGTAGCGGTTTTGTTTTCTGTCTTGATTTAATTTTATAAATTTTTTCTACAGCACTTTTGTTATATGGGTCACAGCCAATTCCATATACGGTATCTGTAGGAAAAATGATTACTCCTCCATTCTTAATTATTTTACTAGCTTTAAGAATTCCTTCTTTATTGCAATTAACTTTCAACGTTTTCTACAAGTTTTTTCTTTAATTATTTATTTACTTTTGAATAAATTTTTAAAACTTGGTAAAATCTAATCTTTGATATGTCTAAGCCATCTGATTATGAAGATACCGATTTTGAAGATGACTTTGATGATGAATCAGATGAGATTGAAGAAAATGAATATTAGATGGTAAG
>JAOTTW010000056.1 GCA_029864235.1 Candidatus Nitrosopumilus sp. | reverse complement strand
ACTGTAACTGATTCTGCTACCTTTGACTTGAGAAATGGTGTATTGCAATCTGACAAATCCGTTTACATTATTGGATCCGACATGATCTTGACCCTCATTGAGCCAGACCTTGATCTGGACAATGATCAGGCTGAGACATGGGACTTGGACTTGATTGAATGGGACTCTGATGCCGCAACCGTTACCATGGGTGACGCTGACGGCCAAGGAGCTGCATTTGACCCAGAACCATTAAACTTTAGAGAAACAGGTGACAGCACTGGTATCTTCCAGATTGTCATTGAAATTCCTGAAGTTTTGGAAAATGACAGATTAGAAAGAGGAGAAGAAATTATCCTCGAGTATACTGACTGGGGTCCATCTGGAGCTGACTTTGTAGGTGATTCAGATGAAGATGTCAACTTGACAATATACACTTCTAACTTTGGAGCAACTGTAGAACTTGACCAAAAGGTCTATTCTTGGACTGATAAAGTATACGTTACCATCGTAGCGCCAGACCACAACTTTGACAGTAACCTAATTGACGAGATTGGAAACACTGACTTGGACCCAATAAAGGTTCAAACCAGAGGCGCTAATCTTGATAATTACAAACTTGTCGAAACTGGTACTGACACCGGCATCTTCACTGGTGAGGTAATCCTTACAGGATTCCCACATGATGCTGACGGTGACACATCAACTGGTGATGGTGGTATTGATACAAACCCACGTACACAAGGTGCGGGTCCAACTAGTGGATTCTTAGAAGCTGATGATGATGACGGTATTACTGTATCCTTTGAGTTCTCAGAGGATGAGACAGTAGTCGGTTCAGCACTCATCAGATGGAACATTGGTGAAACCCAATGGCTTGAGGCAAGCTATCCAGCAAGCGGAACAGGTGTTGTAAGAGTAATTGATCCAGACATGAACTTAGATCCAGAAGCAGTCGACAACTTTAACGTCGATGTGTGGTCTGACTCCGATGCCGGAGGTATTGACCTTACTGTAACTGAGACTAATGAGGCAACTGGAATATTTGAGGGAACTGTGTTCTTCACAGTAACTGACGAATCTTCTGGTCACAGACTCAGAGTCGCAGAAGGTGACACTGTCACCGCAGAATATGAGGACAATACACTACCTGATCCATACACAACTGCAGATGAACTTGATATTACTGCCACTTCACTCATAGGTACCGTTGTACCACCTCTAGAGAGAGCTCCAATTGCTAGCTGTAGAGTAGTTGATGCCTTCGGAAATACATTAAGCAATGTATCCGTTGATCAACAAATACAAATCACCTGTGACTTAGCAAATGGTCAGGATAGAGAGCAAGCATTTGCATACTTGGTACAGATTCAGGACGGTAATGGCGTTACAGTCTCACTAGCATGGATTACAGGTTCACTATCTCCTGGTCAATCATTCAGCCCAGCATTATCATGGATTCCACAACAAGCAGGAGCATTCAATGCTACTACATTTGTTTGGGAGTCAGTTGATAATCCAACGGCATTATCACCACCAGTAACTACACCAATAACTGTCAAATAAGACTAGAAAAATTCACACTATCCTTTTTTCTTTTTTTTGAATATACTCTTAACGATAGTTGTAGACAGTTTTTTTCAGAAGCAATATCTAGGAGTAGATTTGTTGTAAGATAAATTGAAATCAAAAATCCTATTTTCTGTTTTGCTTATTATTTTAATAATTCAAGTTCCAAATTCCTTTTCAGAGACATTGGAATTGTTTTCAAATACCAAGGTTTACTCTGCTGATCAACCACTGTTTGTTTATGGAAAGGGATTGCCAAATGAAAACCTGATTATCCGTTTGTTTGCACCTGATGAGACAATAATAAAGTTTGATCAAATAACTACAAATGACGATGGAACTTTTAATCATGTCTTGATTATATGGCCAGAGTCATCTACTAGTTTTCCTTTTGGCACATATACCATTGAGATAATTAGCACCAAACAAAACGGCATATCTCAAAAACTAGATGTAAAGTTTACCTCGACTGCAGACCTAGTTGATGTGCC
This sequence comes from Candidatus Nitrosopumilus sp., assembly GCA_029864235.1. GTDB lineage: Archaea > Thermoproteota > Nitrososphaeria > Nitrososphaerales > Nitrosopumilaceae > HKST03. The sequence continues at coordinate 8,921 of JAOTTW010000056.1, read as the reverse complement.
AGTTGAGCGACATATCAATACGCTAGTGTTTGCACCAGAAACTACTGCAGTTAATCAGCCTTTGAGGGTATTTGTGCAGGCAACAAGTGATGGTCTATTAATTGGTGGTGATCCAAGCAAACTCTTGGAAACTACTCACGTACATCTGCCATCAGGTAAGGTTCAAACATTGACAAACGCATTTTCAACCTTGCACCAAGGACTGTACTATACTGATTATACTCCAACTGAGGAAGGGACTTATGTTTTTCATGTAGTTGCATTTAGTCAAGGAACCATCTCTCATGGCTCTGTTGCCACAACGGTAATCAGCCAAGATATACGTGGAATATCAAACCAAATTATCGAGCTAAACTCTATTTTGAGCCAAACATCTGCTGAACTTGATACATTAAAGTCCGAAATTGAAGGATTTGGTTCTACTCTTTCAAGTGCCAGCACCAATATTGAGAAAAGCACAACCTCGATTTCTTCATCAGTAACTAACATTGAAGAGGCATCATCACAGCTAAACTCTCTTTTCTTTCCAATTGTAGCCTCTATTGGAATTATTGTAGCACTTCAGATAGCTATTCTTGCAAGAAGAAGATAGTTATAATAAATACAAAATATAAAAATTTATCAAATGCCCAAAGTGGCTATCTTCTTTTATGTGATTCTTTTCTCATCACTATTTGCAACCTCTTTTGCATTTACAGGAGATACTGTGGAGTTTGTTTTACCACAAAATGATTTGATTTTTGAATCAGGAATAGTAAAAATTGAACATGATTTTACTCCAAATAATTTTAAGCGATATCTAGTGTTTGGTACAAATTCTGCAAACATTGATCATGTAAAAAATAATTCTCTTTATGGTGTTCAATCAGATAATGGATTTTTTTATGTTGCAGTATTAGAGAAAAGTTCTGCTTCAAGTCTAAAGTCTCAAGGGTTTAATGTAATAGAGGATGTACAGTTGGATTTTCATTCTGAACCTATAGATTATCTGGATGCCTCAAGAATTGGAAATATTACTGGCTCTGTTTTAGCTGAGATGCAATACAACGTTACAGGAAACGGAATCAAGGTTGCAGTTGTTGATACTGGTGTGGACTTTTCAAATCTGGACATTAGGGACTCTTTAGCTAGAGATGAGAAAAACCATCCAATAATGCTAGATGCTGATGGCCAGGGAATTGTACTTACCAATGCAACCTTTTTTGCATTTATTGACAAGGATGAAATTATTCGAAACTATAGCAAACCTGTTCCTGAAGAAATTACATCTTTGGCATATGTTACAAAGAAAGGAATATTCCTTGATATATCACAAGGAGGAAAAGGAACAGACATTCCAATTTACAACTCGTTTTTTCCACAAGTTGGAACCTCTGTAATCTTTAATGGAACATTGTCTGATGATATGAAAATTGGGAACAACAATAGAGACTATATCAAATCAAAAAGCGGGATTTATCATCTGGGCGTAATTTATCAGGGTGCACTGCAAGGACCGTTGGCAAGAGTTCAGGTAGTTCCTGTACTTTTAGTTGACTCGCAAACTCCTGGCATATATGATACAATCATACCAGACATGACCACATCGTGGGAAGACTATACCCGATTTGATCTAAAACCAGGACAAAAACCAAAGTATGATTTTGATTTTACAGATGAAAAGCCAATTATTTTGGGAAGCGGTAAGGAATTTCTTGTTTATGATTCAAACAAGGATGGAAAAGCAGATTACAGTGCTGGAACAGTTGGTGCACAGGTCCTAGATGTTTATGGAGTAATCAAGAACAAAACAGCTGTCATTGATGACTCCATCAAGGCAGTCAATGGAACACTATTGCCTGCAATAGACCCAAAGGGGCAATTTTTTGGTATAATGAGTGATTTTATGGGACATGGAACATCTAGTGCAGCATCTATTGCATCAAAAGGCCAAGAAACATATGACATTTACAACAACACAAAGAAATTTGTGATTAAAGGAGTTGCACCTGATGCAAAAATCATTCCGATAAAGGCATTGTGGTTTGGTGATACTGTATATGCATGGTTGTGGTCTGCAGGATTTGAAAACAAGGAACATACTTGGGAATTTACCGGCAGTACTAAAGCCGATATTATTTCAAACAGTTGGGGTGTCTCAAACTTTCCTTCATTTGAATCAGCACCAGGACTAGACATTTTATCTTTGATTCTTGGTGTCTTGTCAACCCCTCACTCATTAGATGATGATTATCCTGGAATTACTATAGTTTCCAGTGCTGGAAATTCAGGACACGGATATGGAACAATTGGATTACCAAATGCATCTCCATTTGGAATTTCAGTTGGTGCAACAACAAACAATGTTTTTGTTGGGTATGGGCCGTTTAAAGATCAGCCAAGGTTTGGCAACACTACTTCTCACTATAATCATGTAGTTGACTTTTCAAGTAGAGGTCCAGGAATTATTGGTGATCCTAAACCTGATATTATGGGCATTGGTGCTCATGGATTTGTACCCTCTAATGTAATAAAAACTGAAAAAAACTCTAAAGCCGAATCTTTTTCCTTGTTTGGTGGAACTAGTATGGCAGCACCAATAGTTTCTGGCAGTGCTGCAGTACTAATGGAAGGAATGCAAAAAAATTCTAAAGACTATGATCCCTTTACCATCAAAAATATTCTAATGTCAACTGCCAAGGACCTGAAAAACGATCCCCTAACACAGGGTTCTGGTTTGGTTGATGTTCATACTGCATTAAAATTTGTTAATGAGGAACCAGGTATTTTCATAGTTTACAATGACAACTCTTTTGCAAACATCAAAAAAACTCTCGATCCTGCAGTGAAAGCAATAAACTCAACAAAAATTGGATTTGAGAAATTTGTAATTCCTCCAAAACCAATACCAATGACAAGCTGGTTTGCAGGACAACTCTCTCCGGGAGAAAGAAGCACTGCCACATTCACAATAGAGAATCCATCAAACTCTACAATTCAAGTAGATATTAAACCACAAGAACTATCTCTTATCAAAAAAACTGCATTTAATGGAACCACTATTGTTCATCAGCAGGATCAAATCCTAAACAAGTCTGGCATTTTTATTCCAAACTATATACAACTCTCTGATGTAAAAGAACACAAACAGATTAGCGACTTGTTTGATAAAACAGATCCAATTCCAGATGACTCTTCTCTGATGATACTAAATGTAAATTTCCCATTTCACAACTTTATGAACAAAACAGATGACATGTATGCAAATGATCTAAAAATTTCATCGCTTTATCTTTATGATTGGATTGATAAAAACAATGACACAAAAATTGTAAGTGATGAATTATCAATGATTAGCAGAGCTGGCTCTTGGGGTACAGTTCAAGAATTACGAATTTCTGAACCAAATGAAAAATTTGAAGGAACTCCACTTGTAGGTGTCTATCCAATTCCTACTAGATACTCTTACTGGTTAGGAGATACAAAACTAAATTCAACATCAATGGATTATACATTGTCTGCTAGCTATTATCAAAAAACAAATTCACCACAATTCTGGGTTGATACCAAATCAGTTACAGTTCCTGCAAAAGATACTGCTAAAGTAAATGTAACCTTGGTTGCACCAAATGATTTGCAAACTGGAGTTTACCAGGGATTTCTAACTTTTGAAAGTGAAAATCATATTGTTAATGCACCAGTTTCCTATGTAATCAAAAAAGAAATTGATCAAAAGGATTCACTTGTAATAATTTCTGGAAAACAAAGCGATGATATAATTTTTGGAAATGGCTACATCAAGGGTGCATTTGATATGGTCAATAGATACATGGCAGGAGACTGGCGCCAGTATTATTTTGAAATAAAGGATGAAACAATAGACTCTGCATCAATAGAGTTATCATGGGAAAGTGATGATACTAACATTGCATTATTTGTGATGGATCCAAAAGGAAAAATAATTCAAACTAACATGCCATCTGGAGTATTTGGTCATTTTCTTGGGTGGCCATCACTTGACTGGTTGGGCAATTCACTTTTCAGCCAAGGTGGTGGATTTTTCCCTGTAAAGAATAAAGACCCAACATCAACTGTTCTTTTTGTTCCAATTAATCAAACAGGAACATATTCATTTTTAGCTCACTCTACTTTATTTGGTGGAAATCATACGACAGAGCCAATTACAATCACAGCTAAATTCTCTACACTTTCTCCACAAGAGAAATTGATCGTCGAAGAATCTTTCCAACCAGAAACAACTATTGATACTAATGCAAATGTAACATCCTTACCAATTTTACAGAATGTCTCTGAGTCAAAACCTGTCTCTGAATCACAATCTATATCAGAATACACTCCAATTAAAATACAAGAAACGTCTTCAGACAATTTTACAATAGGAATAATCTTGGGAATTACAATTGGAATTGCGATCGGAATTGTTTTTGTCTTTATTATTCGACAAAAACCTCCTAAATAATTGAACAAGGTTTATAAGCGATTTGGCGAGTACGACAGCTTGAATGTCAGAGCAGGGGACCCAAAAGTCTGGCGGATTATCCAGAAGGGATTTTCTAAAATTAATGGGAGCAGCAGGAACAGGTTTAGCATTTGCTCCGTTTGTTCCATTTGGAAATTTCATGCCAAACCCATCACAGGCTTCTCTAGAAAAGGTTCGTGTAATTTTACCTGATGGCACTCAAGCTAATGTCAAAACATTTCCAATCAATCATTCTGAAGTTATTACTTATCCAAGTACTGGTGATCCTGCACTTGATGCAGAAGCATTTCGAAAATGGCAGTTCATTAGATTACCCGAAGAACTTGGTGGTGCAAAAACTGATGTAACTGCATTTCGAGCATTTAGTATGATTTGTCTTCATCTGTGGTGTTTATGGAAATATTGGCCAGAAGAAGGACGTAAGAGAGGTGAGTGTCCTTGTCATGGAACTATGTATGATCCAACAACTGGTACTGCATATGTTGGTCCTGCATCTTTGCAAGCAGCACCTTCAAACACTTTACCAAAATTAGATTTTGAAGTTGATACAGATGGGTTCATGTGGGTTCTTCCACCAACCTGGGGTGTTAATGAAAATGGGGTAATAGGATATGGCCGTTTCGCTTAAACGACAAACTGGCGCAGTTGCGTTCTTTTATTGGTTGTGGGATGGATTAGATAGAACAATCTTTACTGCAATTAAATTTTCATTTCCTGCCCGCTTTGTAAGCCCGTTTGGATTTTTAGGAATGTTAACCTTTGTGATATTTGTAATTCTTGGAATATCCGGAGCTTTGTTAATGTTCTATTATCAACCTATGTTAGACAGAGCTTGGGATAGTGTTCAATTCATCAATGATGAGGTACCTTTTGGTTTTCATATTAGAAACATTCACTATCATGGTTCTAACGCCATGGTCCTTATGGCAGTTTTACACATGTATTATCAATACTTTAGTGGAAGATACAAAATTAGAAACGAAATACTATGGGCAACAGGAGTTATTCTTGGAACTGTAACTATTCTTGAGGCATTTACGGGTTATGATATTATATTTAGTGAAAGAGCAGAACTTGCAATTAGTATTGCAGCTTCTCTGACAACATCTATTCCAATTATAGGGCCGACTATGCGTGATGCGATGTTTGGAAGTGGATTCTCTGACTTTGTTTTAAGATTCTATGCTCAACATGTGTTCCTCTTACCACTTGTTATGCTTGGATTGATGGCAGTTCACTTCCCACGATTCTTAGTATTTGATGTGCCTATGGTAATGGCAATTGGTGGTGCCATTCTGATAACAGGTGGTGTCTTCCCAATTGACATGGGATTCAAGTTTGAGCCGACAGTACCGCCTGGAATTACAGTGCCTGAATGGTATCTTACAGGAATCTATGCATTTTTGAGGACACAGTATGACAAATTTGTGACAGGTGTATTATGGCCAGGCATTTTCATTGCAGCGATATTACTAACCCCATTCATTGATAGATACAAGAAATTCTCTTGGAAGGATCGTCCCATAATTACAGCATTTGGTATTACAGGACTTGCCCAGGTAATGGTGACTACTTATTGGGGATTTTACATTCCACAAGATACTACAATTCCACTAGTTGAACGTCTAGTTATTGATCCTGTATTTTTGTATACGGTCATGATTTTGATGCTCCCACTGGGATTTGGATTCACATACATGATGATTAAACTAGCAAAGGAATCTGAAAGAAAGGCAAAACTTGCAAAAGAAAAGGGTCCAAACAAAGTTGCAACAATAAATCTCTCTCAAAAATGGATTAATTGGTTACTTGTAGCTTTATTGGCATTCCAAGTATTTCTTAACATTGCAGCCTATAATGCAGCCTTGACTGGAATGAAGAATATATCACTATTCTTTATAGGGTTAATACTGATTGTATTTGCTGCATTCTTCCATGTCTACAGATATGGAATGAATGAAGCAAAGAATGCACCACCTCCACCTCCAATACCTATTCCAGAGGAAAAACCAAAGCTTCCAGAACCACAATCTGCAGCAGAACCTAGCAAACTTCCTGAAGGCAGTAAAGATATTGCAAAACCAAAAGAGATTGCTCCAGAAGTTCCAAACCCAAAGACACAAGCAGATTCGACAACAAAGAATCCTACTGTTGGCGCATCAGATCCGAAACCCTAAATCCAAACAAACTTTATAAGAACTCAAAAGACCTACTAGGATCGTTGAGTGCACCGACATCTAGTCATGCATATGGTATTGGAGTGATTGCAGTAATTGTTGCATTATCTGCAAGTGTAGTATTTTATACATCATTTTATCTTCCTGAATCTTTAGCAAAACCTTCAGTTGATGAACATGTTTTACATCCTGTCAAAGAGACTATCATTGATATGATTCCTGGCTCAGCTAGTCCAGAACAACAAGATAACTTTGTTCCAAAATTGGTCAATCTTCAACTAGGAATTGATAATCAAGTGATTTGGACAAATAGTGATGATACCCCACACACTGTAACTCCAGATCATAGACATATGGACAGCTATAGTGGTGACTTTGGTTCTCCTGGAGTAGTAAAGGCAGGTGAAAATTATGAATTCTTATTTACCGAACCACAAGAAGTTCATTACCATTGTTCTCCTCATCCATGGATGACAGGAACAATTATTGTAACAAAGGCCAGATTCTAGATAGAATATTTTGCAAAAATTATCTGACTTTCAATTTCCTTATGTTGCTCAATTATTGAAGCTCTAAATTTTACTTCATGCTCCTGTTTTGGTTCAAATTCTATTGATGCAGTAAATTCAGCTTTGTTATCAGACATTACATCTTTGTTTATGAATAATCTTGAAACATTTTGCGATATTTTTTTTCCATTAGAAGACTTGTAAATAATATGCTCATTAGAATCTAAAATCTGAGTATTAATCACGACACCATCATATCGTCCAGGATATGATACAGAAATTTTTCCTGTAATCTCTGTTTTTGGATGAATTTCTTTTGGTTCTAAAGAAAATTCAATGTCTTTCACTACAACGTCATCTATGTCTAAGAATAATAATTTTGTTAAGTGGGCCCAAAGGGCTTCGATCCCTTGACCATTGGATTAGAAGTCCAACACTCTATCCATGCTGAGCTATAGGCCCAAAAAACTGCAAAGTAATTACCATTTTAAGGGTTTACAACCACTTTTTGTGATAGTTTTCTCTTTCCATTTTAAACAGAAATTGTTGTGCATATCCTGCAAATGGTCCAAAATAATCAATTATCTTTTCATGCATATCTTGATATTGTTTTTCTGTGATTGATTTTGTTTCAAGTTTAAATTTATCAAAATAGTATTTCTCTAAAATTCGAATCATCCATCTATCTAATGGAAATGCATCTAATTTGTCTAATGAGAAAAGCAATATACAGTCTGCAACTTTACTTCCAACTCCCGGAACTGTTTGAATAATTTCCTTTGCTTCCTGATAACTACATTTTTTCAGATATTCAAAATTAATCTTCTTTGATTCAACCATTCTAGCTGCGTCCAACACAAATTTTGAGCGATACCCCAATCCACAACTGTTAATTTCTTCTATAGTTGAATTTGCAATTGTTTTTGAATCTGGAAATAAATGAAATTCCTTTTTATCAAATTCAACTTTTTTACCAAGTTTTTCTGATAAATTCTCTAGATTGAATTTGATCTTCTGAATATTCGAGTTTGATGACACAATAAATGAAATAAAGCATTGAAAAGGCTCTTGTCGAAGTATTCTTAATCCCAAATATTTTTTTACTGCCAATCTGATTGTTTTGTCTTTTGAAATTGATTGAATTATTTCCTCCATGTTGTCTTTTTTTCTAAAAAAATCAAATTTGTAATCTTGATATGATTTTATTTGACCCGAATCATTTACTCTCAAAATATCTTGTCCATTTATGCCATACCAATAATTGTCCAATTTTTTCCATAAAAAGACTTGGCCACTATTGATTGTGTTTTTAAGATTAATTCGATTAAAATCTGTCATTTCAGACAGTAATTGTTTCATTTACTGCTGGAGCATGTGCCTCTAAGCCAAACTTTTCATGAATCTCTTGGGCAAATTTCTCACACGATTCTGTATCTCCATGTACTGTCAAAACTTTGGGATTGCCCCTTATTTTCTTGATTAGTTCAAAAAGCTCATTTCTATCAGAATGTCCAGAAAATTCAAATTGTTTTACTTCAGCTAAAACATTAAGATCTTTTCCTCTAGCAGAAACCTTTCCTGTTTCTAATAGTTTTCTTCCAGGTGTTCCTTCTCCTTGATATGATACTAGTGCAATACCATTTTTATCATCAAATGCAAGTTGTTGCAAATAATATACTGCATTTCCACCCACGAGCATCCCCGCTGGGGAAATAACAACACACGGCTCCTCCATCGCACGTTTTCTTTCCCCAT
>JAOTTW010000005.1 GCA_029864235.1 Candidatus Nitrosopumilus sp. | reverse complement strand
TCAAGTATATGAATCCGATAGTAACGTGGGGCCGACCGGAATCGAACCGGCGACCTACGGGTCACTACAGCTCCAAACTCACATCATCCGTTAGTCAGTTTAGCTTAGTTTAACCTCTGGAGCCCTTAGCGGTGATCTATTCGTAGACACTGTCGCCCTACCAGGCTAGGCTACGACCCCACAAACAAGAATGAATTGGACTTGAATTTTAAGTTATTTTAACCAAGATTTATTTGCAATTCACATGAAATGAATCTGTAAAGAAATCATGGTAAAACCAATAGTATTGGCATTAGGGGCAATTCCTGTTATAATTGCAATTTTAATTGCAGTTCCATTGCTTACAAAACCTGACATTCCTTATTCTGCATCTACTCCCAATGACAAAATTGAAATTGAATACACAAAACATCAATTAAAAAAAATCTCATATGGTGTTACAGAAAGAGTTGCATCACAAAAAACAGAAATTCTTGTTATTAAAAATGATGGTGAAATAAGGTACAGCTTAACTGAGGCAGGTTATCCTAATCCAGACATTAAATCAAAGATGGATGATGAAAAGCACAAGAAACTAAAAGCACTAATCAAAGAAACTGGCTTTATTGCAATCCCATCAGAATCATTTCCAATTTTAGAAAATGTAACAGAGTATCAAAAGTCAAATGTCAAAGTTACTCTAAATGGCAAAGTAAACCAGATTCACTGGCCAGAACAAAATGCTACTGCAAAGTTTATTCCTCCAATTATTACAATGGTCAAATCTCAACTAGACCAAATAATTGAACAGATTGGTAAATAGGTACAAATAGTCTTATGACAAAACTTTCGATATGCTTCCTCTCTCTGGTGAACGAAGTGATGCAAAAGGAATAGTCTGCCAAAAATCTGATTCTGGTTATACTTTGCGTGGGACATCAACTCTGAAGCGTGGCTTTGCCCACATGTTAAAAAATGGCGTAGTAATGGATGTCACCAATGTAGAGCAAGCACAGATTGCTGAGGAGGCAGGAGCCGTGTCTGTCATGGTTTTAGATAAGCTTCCATCTGATGTAAGAAAAGCAGGTGGAGTTGCAAGAACTGCAAGTATTAGAATTATTGAAGAGATTATGAATTCAGTTACAATCCCTGTAATGGCTAAATGTAGAATCGGTCATGTCTACGAAGCCAGAGTACTTGAGGAGACCGATGTTGATATGATTGATGAATCCGAAGTCCTAACCCCAGCTGATGAGCATCATCACATTTGGAAATGGGATTTTACTACTCCTTTTGTAAATGGTGCACGTTCTTTATCTGAAGCATTGCGCAGAATTGAAGAAGGTGCTGCAATGATCAGAACAAAGGGAGAACCTGGTACAGGAAACGTGGCAGAAGCCGTAACTCATATCAAAAAAGTAAACGATGAGTTGCGAGCAATCAAATCAATTTATGATTCTGGAGACAATCAAGATTTGGTTAGGATGGCACGGGAATTCAAAGTATCTTATGATATTGTAGAAGAAACTGCAAAACTTGGAAGACTACCTGTTGTAAATTTTGCAGCAGGTGGAATTGCAACCCCAGCTGATGCAGCATATCTGATGTCACTTGGCTGTGATGGAATCTTTGTCGGTTCTGGAATATTTAATGCAGATGATGCAAAAGAAAGAGCAAGATCAATTGTCTTGGCAACAACATTTTGGAATGAACCTGAAAAAGTTAAGGAAGCACAAAAAATGATTGATGAAAGACAATCCATGCTAGGATTAGATGTTAAAACCTTGGAGCTAAGAATGCAGGACCGCGGGGGCTCAGCATGAGTCTTAATGTGGGAATATTGGCAATTCAGGGTGATGTTCAAGAAAATATTCTATCCACCCAAACTGCACTAAAAGAATTAGGAATTGAGGGAACTGTAAATGGTGTTACAACTCCTGAAGAAATCTCCAATCTTGATGGTTTGATAATTCCAGGCGGTGAGAGCACAACCATAGGGCAACTATCTTTGGTAAACAGCTCTCTGAAGAAAATCAAAGAGAAAATTGAAAACGGAATGCCCGTATTGGGAATTTGTGCAGGAATGATTATGCTGTCTAAAACAGCTGATGATCGTGTTATTGGAAAAACAGATCAGCCACTCTTGGAATTTCTTGACATTAAAATTGAGAGAAATTCCTTTGGAAGACAAAAGGATTCTTTTGAGGCAGACATCTCAATGGACTTAATTGATATTCCAAAATTTAATGGAGTATTCATTAGGGCCCCATCTGTCACAGAAACCGGATCTGATGTTGAGGTATTATCAAAGTTTAATGAGAAAATTATTGCAGTCAAAAAAGGAAATGTCATTGGGACGTCATTTCATCCGGAACTGACATATGATGTGTCACTGCATAAGTACTTTGTAAACTTGGTAAAGCAAGTAAAATAGTAAAAAATTCGGCTTTATTTTTTTTGAATTATTTATGTTGTGGATCTATTCATATATTTTGTATTGCATACCTAAAAATTACATATATAAAACTATTTTATAAAAATTTTCTTAAAAAAAGCAAGATGATTTTGATTGCGATGCCATACATACAATACAACAAACTAACTTAAGAGAACTATTTATCCAAATAGTTTTGAAATGGAAACAGTTCTTTAATGCTAGATTGGAATTCTTTTGAAAAAATTATATAGTTCTGCATAGTTATGATAAATTGTGCATTGATGCAATGTCTTTTGCAAATGCTGACAAGTTCTCTGGAACAGAAATTGCAATAGAATCCTTCAATGACAGTCCTTTACTCTTCTTTTCATTCCAAACCTTGGAGTTAAACTCTGTAATCTCTTTTGTAAAGTGTGTATAGTCTTTATGAGATTCTGATTCTGCCTGTCTCTGTCTGTGTATGCTTTCTTTAGAGTACAGCGTCTGCCAGAGGTATTCGGTGATAAACGGAGTGATTGGAGCCAGCAGTTTTAGAATAGTTGATAATACCTTGTGCAAGGTATGGATTGCAGCATCTCTTTCTTGTTCAGAGAATCCAATGCCATATGCTCTTGCCTTTACCATCTCTATGTAATTTGCTGCAAAAAGATTCCAAGTAAACTCACGAATCGCAATTGCTGGAACAAAAAAGTTGTATTTCTTGTATCCTTTGTGACATTCTATTATCAATTTGTCTAATTCAGATAAAATCCACTTGTCTGTTTCTGTTGGCTTTGTAGACTCTACACTCTTAAAGCTAGACAAAAACCTTGAAACATTCCATAGTTTGCTTAGGAATTTTTTTGTAGCGTCCATTTTTTGCTCAGAGCACCTAAAGTCATACCCATGATTAATCTCACTTGCACTCCAAAACCTAAACGTATCAGCCCCAATTCTCTGAATTACCGGTAGTGGATCAAGTGCATTTCCTTTGCTTTTTGACATTTTCATCCCCTTTTCATCAAGACCGTACCCCATAATCCATGCCTCAGACCATGGCTTTTTGCCTGTAAGCTGATGGCATCTCAAAAGCGTATAGTAAAGCCATGTCCTGACAATGTCTTTTGCTTGGGGTCTGATCGATACTGGATATGTCTTTTTGAAAAATTCATCGTCTTTGTGATACTTTGTAACAAATAATGGTGATACGCTAGAGTCCATCCATGTATCAAATGTTCTCTCCTCTCCTACAAATTCAGTGGCTCCACATTTTGAGCAGTTTTTAATCGGACAATCTTCCTTCCACGGCCTATAATATTTCCCAGGCTCTGGTACATGGGGCTCAGAACAGCTCTTACAGTACCAAATTGGAATCTCTGTTCCATAATACCTCCTTCTTGATATGGGCCAGTCAATTGAGATAGAGTCAAGCCAGTTCATCAAAATCTGCTTGTGCATCTCAGGATAAAACGTAATTTCAGAGCCGAGCTCTCTCATCTTCTCAATGAAATCCATCTGCTTTAGATAATATTCCTCCATTGGAATGATTTCAATGGGGTTCTTGCTTCTCTCAGACACTGGTGTTCTATGAGATATATCTTCAATTTTTTCAACAAATCCATTATTTTCCAAATCCTCAATTATTTTTGCCCTTGCTTGTTTTGGTTTGAGTCCTGCATAATCTCCTGCAGCTTCAGTCATCTTTCCATCAAGGCCAATTGCAACTACCTCTTCTAGTTTTAGTTCACGAAACAGCGCAACATCATTTTGATCACCATAGCTACAAACCATGACGGCTCCCGAACCAAACTCCTTTTGTGCAGAGTGATGAGTTCTAATCTCAACTTGTTGGTTTGTAATTGGAATAACTACCTTCTTGCCAACAAGACTGGCATACCTCTCATCGTCTTTGTTAACTATTATTGTCTTGCACGCGCATAGCAGCTCAGGTCTTGTACTTGCAATAACTATATGCTGTTCAGAATCTTTTACGCTAAACTTCATGTAAACAAGTTTTGTTGGAATATCAAGATATGTGATTTCAGCATCAGCAATTGTGGTTCCTGAAACCCAATCATAATTATTTGGCCTTGTTGCCAGATATATTTGCCCTTTTTTCCACAACTCGATAAAAGTCGACTGCGTCAATGTTCTATATTCTTCAGAGTCTGTCCTGTAGTGATCTTTGATTCCTCCACTTATTCCCAGACTCTTCATTATCAGGATCATTTCAGACTCTAAATCATCTAATGCATTCCTGCACAAATTCAAAAATTTCCCACGTTCAGTCTCACGCATTCTAATGTTATGTTTTTTTTCAGTGTACAGTTCTACTGGAAGGCCATTTCTGTCAATACCAATGGGAAAGTAGACATTCTTTCCTGCCATACGTGCAGTTCTTGCAATCATGTCAATCTGTGAATAGTGAGATGCTGCCCCAATATGCCATGGACGACCGGAGGGATAAGGTGGTGGAGTATCTATTGTATAGTTTTCTTCAGTTGGGACAAAGTCGTAAAGATTATTCTCCTCCCATTTTTTTAAAACCTGTAACTCTAATTCTGGGTTCCATGCTTTTTCTGTAATTTTTGGTTCCATTTTCTAACTATCTTGAAATATTTGAAATAATATGAGACCCCTTGTTGTATCCTTCATAAATGTAAACTCCTACTGCCTCTACGTTCTGGGGCATTTTTGGAACTAGAAGTTTGATAATTTCACTTGAAAGATTCTCTACAGTTGCCTCTCCTTCCAAAAGATATGTGGTATTTTTTGGAACTTGTAAATCAAACATGCCATTTGGTCCCTCAAATTCTATTCTGTAATGCGACTCGTCTTCGTTTTTGAGATATTTTCTATTAATGAAGAACTTGTGATCAAAAACATTGACAACCCCTTTTATGATCTTTTTTGCAACTCCAAAATCTAAAAGTAGGTTATCTTTCATCTGTCCAACCAATTCAACCATTACTGAAGATGTATGTCCATGCAAGATGGAGCATTTTTCAACTAGTGGAAGAATGTGTGCATAATCAAATGAAAAGGACGGATCCTCAAGAAATATTGAACCAGTTTGAGGTGTTTTATCATAAAATACAATGTCTTGCAATTCTTTAATTTGAGAAGTGTATTTAGGATGACCAATTGCCATTACTTTTTGTTCAGTTATCTTGTCTTTGATCTCTTTGTATTTTTTTATGTCCTCTTCATTGTCAATTACTTCAATAAGGCCCTTGTCTGTTTTAAAATCGATGCTGACAGTTTTTCCATTTAATGATAACTTGTAATCGTATTCATAATCCTCTTCAAGAAAAGTTAACATCTGTGCTATTGTCAGTTCAGTTCTTGTTCTCATAAGATTCCCTTTTTTATCTATATATCTAAAATCAGAATCTAAAATTGTTGGACTTGAAGCCATGTGAAGTCATTTGACTAGGGATCTGTATATAAATTCTGAAATTAAACTAGTGAATTTAGGATTCTGGCCAGTTTGATATCATTTTGAGTAATACCTCCAGCATCATGTGTTGTCAAATCCACTACTAATCTATTATACACGTTGAACCACTCTGGGTGATGATTCATTTTTTCAATATGCATAGCAGCTCTGGTCATGAACCCAAATGTCTGGTTAAAGCCTTCAAATTCAAACTCTTTATGTAATTTTCCATTTTTTACAATCCATCCGTTTAGGTTTTTCAGTTCTTGTTCTATTGATTCAGATGATAATAGCGTCATGTTTCATTTTGTCAAACACTAAATTAATACTTAAAGTGTATTAATCACGATTGCAAAAATCGAAAAAAACTGCACTAGTGAACAATATGAGAAAAGAACTATTAAAGAATATTAAGAGCAGTATTACCGAAAATGTACTCAAAAAGAAAATTGGAGTGGCGTTTTCTGGGGGAGTTGACAGTACTCTTATTGCAAAAATTTGTCATGATCTAGGATATGACATAACCCTGCTTACAATTGGTTTTTCAGAATCTCATGATATTTTGTTTGCAAAGGAGGTCAATGAGAAGCTAAAATTTCCTCATAACATATTGGAAATTGATTCAAACTCTTTTCATGAAATCTCTTTTAAAATAAACCAAAAAATAAGGACTGAAAATCTTTCATGGAATGAAAATTGCATTGCCTTTTACTATGTTTCAAAACTTGCAAGCAATTTGTGTCTTGATGTGGTAGTTACTGCAAATGGAATTGATGAATTGTTCTGCGGGTACAATACATATAGAGATGCCATATCTGAAGGTGAATCAAAAATTCTTGAAGTAATGAATTCAAAATTAGATAATGAGATCAAGATGATGAAGGCTGTTAATCTTGTTACCTCTGAATTTGGAGTAAACATAATTCAACCATTACTCTCTCAAAAATTCATCACATTTGCAAAAACAATTCCAATCTCTGAAAAAATTCATGACTCTGAGGATTTGTATCGAAAACACATCATTAGAAAACTAGCAAATGATGTAGGGGTTCCAGAAATCTCTTACAATAAAAGAAAAAAAGCATTACAATACGGTTCTAAAATTCACAAGGCATTACTAAAAACTAGATGAATTTTTTTACTGTTTTATGCACAGTTTTGTTGACATTACTAATGATTGCAGATGATGCACCAAGATGTCTCTCTGGAGAAAAAATCAAATCTATCTCTTTTTCTGAAAGCCGTGATAAGAAAGCCTTGTCATTTTTGATTGCATCGATGTATTGTGTTTCTTTGTCTTTTGCCTCAAATGCAACTCTCTGGACATCCCTATAAGCAACAAATCGTGGTACTCCTTTTTTGATTAATGCTTCAAGGACAAATTCTGCAAAAATCTGCCCCTTTGTGATGTATAGATTTTCTACAATTCTCTGTTCATTTACAATTAGATTTGAAATAATCTTTGTCATGGTTTCAAGCATTTCATCGACCAAAATTGATGCTGTTGGAAGAACAAATCTTTCATTTGCAGAATTTGAAAGATCTCGTTCATGCCACAATGGGATGTTTTCAAATGTAATTCCAATCTGGCTACGCATTATTTTTGAAAGTGATGAAACACGTTCACTCTTGATCGGGTTTTTCTTTACTGGAACTGCACTGCTTCCCATCTGTCCCTTCTTGAATTGTTCTGCAACCTCTCCAATTTCTGTTCTCTGCAAATTTCTAATCTCTATTGCAATTTTTTCCAGAGTTGCACCAATTAACGCCAGCTCAAAAACATATTCTGCATATCTCTCTCTAGGAACTACCTGTGTGGTTACTTCTGCAGGGTAAAGTTTTAGGCGTTTTGAAACTCTTTTTTGAACCTCCAGAGATTTTGCCCCCATCAGTGAACCTGTACCTACTACTCCGAGAGTTTTACAAATTAGAATTCTTTTTTTAATCTCTTCAATCCTTTCTACATGCTTTGCCATTTCTGCAGCCCAGTTTGCAAATTTTAATCCAAATGATATTATGCTTGCATGTTGTCCATGAGTTCTTCCGACTGCAGGAATTTTTGCATGCCTAACTGCTCTTTTTGCAAGAATTAATGCCATTTTTGCAACCTTTGGTTCAATTATTTGCAATGCATCTCTCATCTGCATTGAATTACTAGTATCTACCAAATCGTTACTTGTTAATCCATAATGAATCCACGGTCTTACATCTTTGGGACATTTCTCACTGAGTGATTCCACTAATGCGGCTGTATCGTGATCACTTTTTGCCTCTAACTCTTTGATTCTTTTTGCAGTGATCTTTCCTGAAGTTGCAGTCATTAGAATTCTTTTTCCAATGTTTTTTGGGATTACTCCAATTTCACTTTGTGATATTGCAGCAGTTCCTTCAATTTCTAACTGATAGTTTATTTTCTTTTGCTCGCTAAAGATCTCCATCATCTCTTTAGTGCCATATCTGCCATTGTCTATAGGTAAAATTGCCAATATCATACCTGCCCATGCATCAAAAATAAATCTACTTATTAATTCAATTTTTTTTTCAAAATCTTAACTTTTAAAATCGTTATCAAAAAACATGATTACATGAAGGCTACTGTCTTTGATGGAAAAAAGATGTCTCTTCTTGAAGACTTTCCAGATCCAAATTCTGATGAGGTACTTGTTAGAATTAATCTGGCAGGAATATGTGGAACTGATTTGGAAATTTTGGATGGATACATGGATTATCATGGTATTTTAGGGCATGAGTTTGTTGGAACCGTAATAAAATCAGAAAACAAGGATCTGATTGGTAAAAGAGTTGTAGGGGAAATTAATGTAGGGTGTGGCAATTGCACTTTGTGTATGAAGGGAATGGAAAGACATTGTCCAAACAGAACCGTATTGGGAATTCTAAAACGAAACGGCGCATTTGCTGAATTTTTATCTCTCCCTGAAAAAAATCTTCATATAATTCCTGATTCCATAACTGATGAGCAGGCTGTATTTGTCGAACCACTAGCAGCTGCTTTTGAAATCATAGAACAAGTTGATTTGAAATCTGAATGGAATATTGCCATTGTTGGTGATGGGAGATTGGCATGTCTTATCGCAAATGTTCTAAAACTTTACTGTGCTAACATTATGTGCTTTGGAAGACATGAAAACAAACTTGGAATTATAAGAAAACTAGGAGTTGATGCAAAGATGGGAATCAATCCCGATGATGAACATAGATTTGATTTAGTTGTAGAGGCTACTGGTCATAATTCTGGATTTGTTGATTCCATGAAATTGATAAAACCAAGAGGAATTGTAATTTTAAAATCAACAATTGCTTCAAGGAAAAATCTTGACCTCACTCCTACTATTGTCAACGAAATTACATTGGTTGGTTCTAGATGTGGTACATTTAGACCTGCAATAGATGCTCTTGCCTCAAAAAAAGTATCTGTTGATGGCTTAATTGATTCTATTTATCCTCTGGAAAAATTCCAAGATGCAATTGAATATGCTAAAAAACCAGATACTCTCAAGGTTTTTCTTAAACCATGAGTGATGATTATTCGTTAATGACAGATTAGATTCGAATATTGAAAAATTTTAGGTTTAAATTGGATTGAACAAAAATTTTACTATTATTCATGTCTACAATAACTCCAAAAAAAATTGCCGAAAATCAGTACCTCATCGAGGCTGATTTTGATGCAGGAATGAAAGTTCCAGTAAAAATTTATGCTGATGAAAATCTACTACAAAAAATGCTTACAGACAGAACAATCATGCAAGCAAAAAATGTTGCATCCATTCCCGGAATTGTTAGCCATGGAGTTGTTTTGCCTGATGGTCATGAGGGATATGGTTTTCCAGTTGGTGGCGTGGCTGCCATGGATGCAGAAGAAGGAATGATTAGTCCTGGAGGAGTAGGATATGATATCAATTGTGGAGTACGATTATTGCGAAGTAATTTGAATGAAGACACTGTACGCTCAAAGCTAAAAGAACTCATCACTGATTTATTTGGTTCAATACCTTCTGGTGTGGGTTCAAAGGGTGCTGTAAAACTTTCTCACTCACAACTTGATGAGGTCTTAGTTAATGGTGTTAATTGGGCCATTAATAATGGATATGGTTTATCAAATGATGCAGATGTTTGTGAAGAAAATGGCAAAATTGCAAATGCAGATCCAAACAAGGTCTCAGACAAGGCAAGAAAAAGAGGAGCCCCTCAACTTGGCAGTCTCGGTTCTGGAAATCATTTCCTTGAAATTCAAAAAGTTGCAGAGATTCATGATGAAGAAGCTGCAAAAAGAATGAACATATCAGAAGGAACCATCACGGTTTTGATTCATTGTGGTTCAAGAGGATTTGGTCATCAGGTATGCAGCGATTACCTACGTGTTTCAGAGCAGGCTTTAGAAAAATATGACATTCATTTGGCAGACAGAGAACTTGCATGTGTACCCAACACATCCGAAGAGGGTGAATCATATAGAAAAGCAATGTTTGCAGCATTGAATTTTGCCTGGAGTAATAGGCAGATGATCACACATTGGACCAGAAAATCCTTTGAAAGAGTTTTCAGTCAATCAGAGTCTGATCTTGATATGAAATTAGTTTATGATGTTGCTCACAATATTGCCAAAGTTGAAAAACACAAAATTGACGGAAAAGAAAGAAAACTTGTAGTGCATAGAAAGGGAGCCACTAGAGCGTTTCCTGCAAACCGCGAAGAGATTCCCTCAAAGTACCGTGATATTGGGCAACCTGTGTTCATTCCTGGCTCGATGGGCACTGCAAGCTGGATTCTACTAGGACAACCAAATTCAATGGACTTGAGCTTTGGGTCTACAGCACATGGTGCAGGAAGAACAATGTCAAGATCTAAAGCACGAAGAAACTTTACTGAAAATGATGTAAAAAAATCCCTCAATGATAAAGGAATTCTCATTAAGGCATTAACTCGAGATGGCGTAGTGGAAGAGACTCCTCAGGCATACAAGGATGTTGATGCTGTAGTTAATGTATCACATAATCTTGGAATAGCCACAAAAGTTGCAAAACTAGTACCTATAGGTGTGATTAAGGGTTGAGTGATGATTCGGAACTTGAAAGACTAAAGGCCAAGCGACTAGCTGAAATGCAAAAAAATATCTCTTTTAAACAGAATGCCCAAAAACAATCTAATATAAAGCCCAAGGAAAAAAAGACTCCTAGGGAAGTTCTTGTTCCTATACTAGGATATCGGGGTCTTGAAGTTTTGCAAAATGCGGAATCACAATTTCCAAATGAAACAAAAATAATTGTTGAAAAGTTATCTGAGTTAATCAATACTGGAGAAATAAACGAAGTAATTGACGGTGGACAATTATTACAATTGTTTAGATCAGTCGGAATAAACATTAGAATGCAGACAAAGATCAATGTTGAGCAGGATGGAAAGTTTGTTTCTCTATCTGATAAACTAAGTAAGCAATCACTTGACACTGGTGATGATTAAATGGATATTATCTTAGACATTAGTACAAAAAATTATCTTGATGATCTACTTTTGATAAAAAAAGCACTATCTCACATGGAGAGCTTGCTAGGATGCTACAATGGTTATTTGCTTAGTGAACCATCTACAAATTTTGGTTGGACATTTTTCAAATTAGCTTTCAAACCTAATTTACAAAATGGAATTGAAGAAAAGTTTGCAGATATGATCAACAAATATCCCTCTGGTCAACCATCAGAAAAGTTTGCAAAATTTATTGCAGATTATTTCAAAACTAGAGGTTGTGTTGTCAGAATAAAAATCTCAAACTAGACTCTTCTTCCTCTTTTTCCACCCTTCTTTCTAGTGGTGTCATGAGGAATTGGGGTTACATCGTCAATTCTTCCAATCTTAAATCCACCTCTTGCCAAGGCTCTAATTGCAGCTTGTGCACCTGGGCCTGGAACTCTAGAGCCAACTCCTCCTACTGCTCTTACTCTAATGTGAAATCCTGTGAACCCTTTTGTTCTTGCAGACTCAACTACAGCGTTCGCAGCTTTCATTGCAGCAAATGGTGATGACTCGTATCTGTCAGCATTTACATGAATTCCACCAGAACTTATGGCTATGGTTTCCCCACCTGTAAGGTCAGTCATATGGATAATTGTATTGTTATAGCTGCTGAAAATATGGGCGATTCCCCATTTCTCAGGTTCTTCTTCTTTAGTTTCTGGTTCTGATTGTCTTATCTTGACCTCAGTTTCAGGTTTAGTTTCCTTAACTGGCGTCTCTGCCTCTTCAATCTTGACCTCAGTTTCTGACAATGTCTACTCACACCTTAAAGGGTTTAAAAAACATTGATTTTTAGTATAGGATGTATACCTTTTTTATTTTCATGTGACCTTTATGATCCATGTATCGTGAACCACTTGTAGAAGATGAAGCATGGAGCAACTTTGAGAGTGGTTTGAATAATGAAAAGTCAAAGAATGTCTATACCAGAAACATCAATGAATTCATGAGATATTTTGATCTGCATTCGTATGATGAGCTAATCAATACACCTGTAAAAGACATTCAGGAGATGCTCAAAACATGGATAAAATCTCACAAGGATGCAGGACTAAAGGGTAACACGATAAACGTCAAACTCAGTGCAGTTGAACTTTTGCTTGACATGAATGAGATCGTATGGGCAAGAAAGAAGATTAGAAAGATGGTTCCACGTTCTGACCATGAAAAAGGTGGAAAACGACCCATTACAACTGATGAGATACAGATGCTTCTAAAGGCAACAAATGACTTTAGAATGATCGCAATTATTCATTTTCTGGCAAGCACTGGAGGAAGACCAGCAGTCCTGACTGATCCTCCATTAAAATTCAAACATCTTTACAAAATGTCTGATGATGTATATGCAGTCAAAATTTATGACGAGTCTGCAGAGGGCTATTGGGCCTTTTTGACAAATGAGGCAAGCAATGCACTTGATGCATACATTAGAACAAGAAAACTAAACGGTGAGCATATTGATGAAGAAAGCTATCTTTTTGCAACAAAACAAAATGCCAGAACCAGAAAAAATGGTTTTCTTAGCCAGCAATCCGTCTACAAAACTCTCAACACCCTTTACAAGAAATCCGGAATAATTAGGGAAAAGAATGGAAATCGATTTGATTTGGCAATAACATATGGTTTTAGAAAAAGATTCAATGGTGTATTGAAAATGGAAAACTCTGTAAACTCTAACATTGCAGAAAAGCTGATGGCTCATAAAAGAGGTCTGGATGGAGTATATCTCCAACCCACTAGAGAGGAATGCTTTAAGGAATTTGTAAAGGCAACCCCTCAACTAACTGTCAATCCTACAGAACGGCAAAAGGCAGAACTTGAAGAGAAACAGAAAAAGATTGATCAGCTAGAAGCTGCCACACAGGAAAATTCTAATCTCAAAAATAAACTAGATTCTCAAGAAGACAGAATAGGCAAACTTGAAAAGATGCTCTTTGAGTCTAACTTTCATCCTCTTTCCAAATCTAGTTAACTAAATCTGCTTTAACTTGTCTTTGAAATTTACAATATCTGGCAACATTAGCACATAGTGGATATGATCACAGACATTTTTCTCATCCAAATCACACCATAATTTTCCATTTCGTATTTTGACTTCTACCAAACGTGATTTCTTTGCAGTATCGTCACGTAGAACAAACCCCTCTTGTTCAATGGATAATATGCTTATTTTTGGAGCTACTAATTTTAAAAAATCCTCTTTTTGAAAATTCTTCTCTATTAGCTGGTTGACAAATTTTCTTATGCTTAAGTTCTGTTTTTCAGCTTTTTTTGTGATCTGTTTGTAGAGATGTTCTTCTATGTCTACAGTAATTACTCCTACACGTTTGCCCATATCTTGCACATGTATTTACATGTATTAATTGTTTTTGACATAAGGATTGCTTTGATTAATAGGAATACTATTAAACATGAAAGTACATGTATAATACTGTATAAACATGAGTTATTCAACCGTAAATGTCAAACCTGAGTATCTAAAAAAATTAGATGACATATGCCATAAAACAAAATTATCAAAAACTGCAATTTTGGAAATTTTGATCGACTCTGAATATGAAAAGATGGAGTCAAAGAAATGAATTCAAAATTTTTCTCTTCTTGGGAATGCAATGACAACAAACCAAACAAAACTCAATTTCAAATTTTAATTAATAATCAAAGAAAAATTGTAAAATCTTGTGATTCTCACAGATCTTTTCTTGAAAATCTAACTACAATTAAAATTATTTCGGAGGTTCACCACCATTGAAAATTGTCCTATACAAGAACAATCATACAAAACCATTCAGCGTTCATTGTGATCCAAGGGATCTAGTCATACATGATGCAGCAAATACAGTAGATGTTTATGATTCAAAAGTAACAAGCAAAAAATCTTGCAGAATAATTTCAGATGAGCTAAAGTGGATTTACTGTAACGGTCAAAGAGAGGTAGGTGTAATCTTGAGAGTGGAGGGTGTTATGCCATGATAGTGGCACGGTGTACACAATGCAACTATGTTGCAAGATACAATTCCAAATTCTTTACCATTCAAGGACTGCAAAGACACCCCATATCACTTCCAACAGAATCAGATTACTGCAATCATTCCATGATGTACTCTGAAGAAAGAGAGGAATTGAATAGATGAACTGTAATTTTTGCAAAAAGTATTTTCGCCTACTGGAGGTCTCGGAATGACAAATTGTTATTTCTGCAAGGACTTGATTCGAGTTGCCAATAATGTAAGACTGTACAATGGTAGTGTGGTTCTGGCCTGTTCAATCTGTCGCAGCATAGTTCCCGATACAAGAGCATCTTCTGCTAATCTTGAGGTTAGGGCGAGGTGAAATGAGATAGGAAAATTATCAGACTATGTAACAGTTGGAAATTCAGTCAGCCTGACTAAAATTGATGACAAGCCATTTACTGTAATATCAATTGAGGATTCAGATTACACACAAGGAGAAGAAACAACAAAAGGAGTCAAGTTCACAACAAAAGAAGAATTTGATATTGATGGCAACAAGGTAAATCGATTTCACACCACAAGGATTGCAGTAGTCAATGCTCTATCTAATGAGAAGATAAGGGAGGATGTCAATGAGAAGAGCATTCCACTTGGACCACTCAAGTGTGTCAGTGACAAGACAAAGGCAGGTAAGACTTTTGTCAATCTGGTTGATGCACAATGAATTTTTTCATAATTTTTCTGTTTTTTAAAAAATTGAATCATTCCATATTGGAATCATATCACTCAGCAGAGCATAAAATGCAAAGGAAAGAAAATGAGCAAACTGTACTAAAATGTCCAATAGAAAAAAAGTTCGCAATTATACCTATAAGCTACATTTTATGATTAATTTTTTTTTGAATCTTACGATTCTATGATGACAAATTTTAACGAATCTCTTTTTGGATTCTCTTTAAGGAGAATCAGACGGTTAAATAAAATCAAATGACTATACTCTATGAAACAAGTCATTATTCTAGATGATCTTGAAGACAAAGATCTTCATATGGAAATCAATAAAGCTATAGTTGATATTGAAAATTCTTCACGTCCCCAAAAAGTAACTGACATCAAATTCATAGAAAGTTTTGATGAGTTACTGGTGGTGATTGTCATAGAGTGTTCTAGTGATGATAAATCACAGAAATTAGAGGATTTGATATGAACGAACTTGAATATTTTAGACTCTTAGAAAAGGTAATGAGAGAATCCAAAAAGTTTGGAAGAGTAATAGTTATCGTAAACAAGGATACACTGAATGTCGAAAACTATTCAATTGAGCAGATTATAGACAACCTAAAGTCAAGATGAATTAATAACTCTAAATTACAAGTACTAATTACATCTGTTTTATACTTGGAATACATTAAACCAAAATTTGATTTTTCTCAGAGGCCATACTTTCTTAATCTTGTGTTAATTCTAGTAAGCAGTTACTTTGCTCTTCTCTTTGTACCACATTTACTCCAGATAATCCCTGACAGTCTTCAAAATTTTCTACCAATATTTTTTCTCCTTGGATTATACATTCTAGTTGGGGTATCTGTTTACCTTTTATCAAGAAAAATCTTCGAGAGAATTTCAGGAGAATCCAGATCAAAAATCCTGATAATCTGGTTTTTCATACTTGTAGGATTTCATTTTGTTATCGGATTTTCAAATGAACTTCAAAATTATTTTTGAATACTAGTTCTCAGATACTATTTTTTCGTATTATCAACGTAATATACAAAAGACCAAAACCGTTGAGGAATCTGGTGACAGACTATGAACAAGTCCTTTAGGATTAATAATCGCACATACATTACATGATTAATCATATGATTAGTGATTAAAAATAAAATTGATACATTTTATGATTGAATCATTTTAGATTGAAAAATTCTTGAGAGAATTCGTCAAAGTCCACAGTCTTGACAGACAGTCATAGATTTCCTTAAAGGAAATCAAATGATAATACAAGTTTTAGCCCTATTATATTATTAATTTAATTAAATTCAAAATAGAACATCATGAGACAAAAAGACATATTAAAATCACAAAATTCAAGTATTTCAAAAATTAATTTGACAATGTGGCTCCCATTCATCTGTATTCTGGAGGAGAATACAAAATTTCAAAACTAAGAAAAATTTCTTTTTGTGTATCCATGATTTTTTGTGTACTGACAATGTCAGGTTTAGGATTTATGACATTTCCTGACGATACAAAAGACATTTGGTCTAAAATTGGAATTACTGGAGTATGGATATTTCTCGGATTTATATGGTTTGGTATCTCTTATGTGTACACCATAGCAGACAAGGACAAGTGTCCAAATTGTGGACTAGCAATAAAAGATGATCATCGTTTTTGTGATTCATGTGATTTGGCAATTGAAAAAAAATTACGAAATACAAAAGAGCCTCTCCATTGTATTGTGGCGGGATGTGATGAGATAATTGATTCTGTTGACTCTTATGAAAAACATTACATGGAAAACCATGAACACGAATCAATCGCAGAAGGAATTTGTAGGCCAAGTTATTCAAAATTAAGATATTCTGATGTATTATACATAAAAGAAGAGAATACCTGTTGATTTCTTTCAAAGAAATCTCAAATCGTCTATTAAGACTGGAAATGTCATAGACTAATCCAGCGGTATAATGATGTAGAACATGATAAATAATTCCTATATTTCAAAGAAGTATCATGACAGTACCCAATTCATATCTCAAGATTGTTTCAGCCGTAAAGTCTGGTAAACTAAAAGAACCATTCTTCCCGTTTGAGGTAGTAAAGGCATGTAAAATAAAAAATGTAGAGTCATTCCGTAAGATCCCATCCAGATATAGAAAGGGAAACCCATATGGAAATAAGACATTGTTCATTAGATTAAAGGATGGAAGTTACAAGTTGACAAGACCTTTTAAAACTTGAGATAAAAATACAATAGCAAAAAACTCTAAATCCACATTACACACTTACTTAAACTGTAAAATCATATGTACCCTAGAATAACAAGATATACAGCTATACAGTGTTTCATAAAAAACAAAAGAGGTTTTAGCTATTTTGCAATCTGGTTAACTATATCAGTCGAAGTGATTATTCCAATAATTTTATCATTTTCAGATACTGCAAGTTTTCTGATTTTTTTACTACTCATTATCTTTGCTGCAGAAGATATTGATTCGCTATGATTGATTGTAATTAATGGAGAAGACATTATTTTTTCAACTGGAGTGTCAAATGAGAGATTATTTGCAGCTATTTTTATTGCAAAATCCCTATCAGTAATAATTCCAACAGGAATCTCATTTTCTTTGACAATAATTGCGCCTATTTCTCCTTGTTCCATCATCTTTGCTATTTGAAGTGCAGTAGTTGCAGGACTCACAGAGATTAGAGAGGTACTCATAATATTAGTGACTAGAATTGAAGAAAAATCTCCACTACTCATTACTGTTGTTAGAAATAATGATATTTAAGATATTCATAAATTTTTTAATTTATCGATAAATCTCAAAACAAATCTTTGATTCTTGAGAATTTTTAGAATCTGAGAATTATCTCTCTCAGTTAAATTATTTTCAAATATATCCCTTCTATGAAGATAAAATGTTCTCACTGTTCTAAAACAACTTATGTTACTCTTGACAAACTGATTTTTGAAAACGCGGATGAAGAGACATTTGTAACATATTTGGCAGCAGAATTGTCTTCTTCCCAAAGAAGATCATATTCTCCAGAAGAGGAGGAAAGAAAATGAAAATAAAATGTCCTTGTTGTAGCCATAAATTTACAATTACTGAAGATAACATATTTTTTGATTATTCAGATGATGTAGATTATAATTCAGAGAAATATGTTTGGGAAGAGTTACCATTACTGAAATTACACTTTAAACCTCAACAACTGAATTCTTTAGAATCCAAATAAAATGAAACTAATTATTTTGGAGATTCTAGTGTTTTTTGGAATGGTTTACCATCAATTGTTTTATTATCTTCCAAAACATTTGAGAATCAAACATTGAATTCAAAAGTTGTCTAGTTTCTCAAAGATTCTTTTAATTACTATATCTGGAACTTTGGTCATACAAATATGGAACTAGTCGTTTTACAAAAGAAGATTATAGTTTTGATTTCAAATTGGATATGCTGAAATGAGTGAGAGTAAAAGATGAATTTGGAATTATAGTTTAGAAAAATCCAGTTTTCAAGGTCCACATAATTCTGCAGGAGTTGTATCTTTTGCATCAGAGATGCATGTGTCATCTCCTAATCCACCATTCATAATATCATCACCTGTTCCTCCATCTACCACATCGCTTCCGATACCACCATAGGTTCTGTCATTTCCTGCATCACCAAATACCTGGTCTTTTCCAAAATTACAAGATACCGCAGTGATGTAATTGATGAAGGCAAACAACTACGCGTAAAAGTGAATCTGCCTGGAATTACAAAAAAGAGATACATCTCATTGTAGTCCATGGAGTGCCCTTGCCGATTGGATGAGATTAAGATCATCTGGATAATTTGATTCTATAAATAATTCCATATTCTCCCAAAACTCTACTAATGATTGTTCGTTTCCCATTTGCATTGCAAAAAGAAGAGCTTCCATCCAACGATCTTCATAATCAGAGGGAAGATTATTTGGTTGGACACATACAACAGAATTATTCTCTATGCTACAGGAAACGCCAAATAGTAAAGACCAATATGCTTGAGTGAAAGATTTTACAGTATACCCATTCCCTTCCAATTTAATTGATTGAGATATATCAGTTAGGTCATCGATGCAATCTGGATGAACGACAAGTCCTGCAGAATGACTAATGAGATGTTGTAAGTTGCAACATGCTTCTTCAGACATTGTAGACAGGGTATATATCAAATCAGGGTAGAGTTTTCTGTGTAAATATAATGAGAATAATTGTGGAACTATTTCACGTAGATCATCTACCAAAAATCCATGAGTATTAAAGTCATCATAATAGTGACCTAATTCATGAAAAAGTGTACGGGTCCAGAAGGGGAATTTAGTTTTAAGATA
The DNA here is from genome assembly GCA_029864235.1 of Candidatus Nitrosopumilus sp. Taxonomy (GTDB): domain Archaea; phylum Thermoproteota; class Nitrososphaeria; order Nitrososphaerales; family Nitrosopumilaceae; genus HKST03. The sequence goes on along the minus strand of JAOTTW010000005.1, from coordinate 21,559 downwards.
AATTATACTAGCATATTGTTCTTTTTTAGTTGCATTGGGATCACTGCAGCTAACAATTTCATCATTAGCATTACGACATACATATGTAAGTGGGTGGGGGTTTGGTAATTCTAAATTTTTTGTATCGTCTTCAGAAATCCACGTGCTAATATACTCTCCTGGGTTATCAATAGTGCTATTAAGGGCAAATATCAATGGAGATCTGTGAACAATATCTGGAACATCAGGATGATGATTCCATGAATATGAATGAGAAGAGCCATGTGTGATCAACTCTCCCATAAGAGGATCAATAGCAGCAAGAGCATGATTAATTTTTACAATAAGATCTTGTGCTATGAAACGAAAATTTTGATCAGAAAGTAGATTATTCAGAAAACGTGGAGGAGGTGCACCAGATGAACATCCTCCAACCGTGAATTGATTTGTATTATTTCCATCTGTACCATTAAAATCCAAGATAGTATAACGAGTTTTATTGCCCATTCGAAAGTCTAGCCAAGTTGGTGGATTACAATCTAGCAGTGGATTATTCTCAAAATGTATTGTGTTGCCAAATTGAGTTGCTGGGATATTATCAAAATTGATCCGTGCGTCTGTTTGTGGATTATCTTTCATTTCCAAACCTCTAACTGTAGCTTCAGCTCTAAAATCATTTAGTAAAACAAGATCGCCAGTTTCTGCTTCAATTATTACAATGCCTTGAATCATGCGACTAGATGAAAAAATTCTTTTACATATTTCCCCTTTAAAACCAATTATTTTTTTTTCAGGAATGACTACTTTTTGCACATCTCTAACAAAGACTTCGGTATCAGGAAAATGCTGCACCCAATATTTTTTTATTAATTTAAGAGATTCTAATTTTGAGATAGAATTTTTTAATCCGTGATAGGATTCTTGTTCGTTAATAATTTGTCCTGAAATCTTTCTAACATCTCTCTTGTTGACAACGGCCAATGTTATGTACTGTGACCGACCATAAACAGGTAGTTTACGATAAGTTTGCTCAAATCTACATATACTGATACACTTATTGACAAAGGTTGTAATGTTGCTTAGATTGATATTCGACATGTCTAGGCAGGCATCTGTAGGTAATTTGTACAAGTCTGTGTTGTTAGTAATCCACTTTTTCAAACCGTCTAGTAAATTCATTTCAAATTTTTCTTCCTCGCATTGTTGGATTGTAAACAAAGGTTTGGAAGTTAAGTCAACTTGAATTGCTTGTATGTTCCCATTATCATCATAATGTATTATGTTGTGCATAATAGTTTAAACTCAGAAACAAACATCTATCCTTACTTTTAAATCTTTAATAACTATTCTGGATTTTGAATAATTCATTGTAACAATCTCCCATAAATAGAAATGACACATTGTTAATGAATCCAAGATTTTCTTCCTCCTCTAATACTGATTACCATTCTTTCAAAGAATTTACAATTGTGTAACGGGAAGAAATATGATGTCTAAGACGCATTAAGAGATATTGATATTAATCATCATTTTTTATAACAAATTATTTCAAATGTTCAGTAATATAACAAAAAAGTTATGAGCAGGCATATTATGAAATAAATAATGAAAATTAAAACAATTTTTCTTGTTTTCATTATTCCAATTATTATATTGGCAATACCTACAAACACATTTGCAATTGAATATGTGGAACCGCTGAGTAAAATTCAAAACCCATTCCCAAAAAATATGACATCTGACGGTTTTGGATGGTCTGTAGCTATTGATGATAATGATATATTGATTGGAGCACCGGGAGATATTTACAGTGATTGGCCTCAGAAACTGCCAGGATCTGTATATTTCTGGGATTTTCCTTTTCCAGCAGGAATAGAAAATGAAGTAATGACATTTACAAATCCAACACCATATGCCGGTGACTGGTTTGGATATAGTGTAACCATTTCTGACAACAACATATTGGTTGGAGCACCGCGTGACAATTCTGACACAGGATCTGTATACCTATTTGATACATCTGGAAATTTGCTTCAGACATTTGAAAACCCAACACCGGATTCAGGCGAACTGTTTGGATATAGTGTAGCCATTTCTGGCAACAACATATTGGTTGGAGCGCCTGAAGATTTTATCACAGATACTCCTGAAGAGACAAGATCTGTATATCTATTTCATACGCCTGGCAACAACATATTGGTTGGAGCAGCTGAATTTTCTAACGTAGAGAATTTTACTGATGACACAGGATCTGTATACCTATTTGATACATCTGGAAATTTGCTTCAGACATTTGAAAACCCAACACCGGATTCAGGCGAACTGTTTGGATATAGTGTAGCCATTTCTGGCAACAACATATTGGTTGGAGCACCGGGTGACAATTCTGACACAGGATCTGTATACCTATTTGATACATCTGGAAATTTGCTTCAGACATTTGAAAACCCAACACCGGATTCAGGCGAACTGTTTGGATTGAGTGTAGCCATTTCTGGCAACAACATATTGGTTGGAGCAGCTGAATTTTCTAACGTAGAGAATTTTACTGATGACACAGGATCTGTATACCTATTTGATACATCTGGAAATTTGCTTCAAACATTTGAAAACCCGACACCGGATTCAGGCGAACTGTTTGGATTGAGGGTAGCCATTTCTGGCAACAACATATTGGTTGGAGCACCGAACAATTCTGACACAGGATCTGTATACCTATTTGATACATCTGGAAATTTGCTTCAAACATTTGAAAACCCAACACCGGATTCAGGCGAACTGTTTGGATCGGGTGTAGCCATTTCTGACAATAATTGGATTGTTATTGGAGCAATTGGATATCAGTCCTCAGCTGCTGCGTATTTCACTATGGAAGATCAAGAAAATGGATGTTTGATAGCAACAGCAGCGTTTGGTTCTGAGATGGCACCACAAGTACAATTCCTTAGAGAAATTAGAGATAACACTATAATGAGTACTATGTCTGGTACAGTTTTTATGACTGGTTTTAACCAAATATATTATTCATTCTCACCAACAATTGCAGAATGGGAACGTGAAAACTCAACGTTCAGAGAATCTGTTAAAATATTCATCACTCCTATGATTTCTACACTTTCAATAATGTCCTTAGCTGAAAATGGCTCTGAGATTGAAGTATTAGGATTAGGACTATTGGTTATTGCATTGAACTTGGGAATGTATATTGCAACTCCTGTAGCTGTTGCATTCACAACTAGTAAGTATTTAAAATCAAGGAAATAATATTTTTCCTTATTGGCAAATTCAAATCTAAACGATTGATAGATTTGTTGCAAGTATCTGTTTTGGAATAATGCAGAAATTAAGAAACCGATGAGAATAAAAATATTCTATAATATAAGAAACGATTCATTCAAAATGATGTTTGATTTATTGAAAAATATTTAGAATTACATATGATAGACATGGGAATTTCTCAAAAAATAAAAAAGATAGTAATGGTTTTCTTCCTTTTAAAAAAATAATCATTCTATTTTGTGAAATTAAGACTATTTTTTGTTTTGTTAATTTTTGTAATTTTTCCTATGTCAATCAATAATATACAATACTTATATGGTGACGGAATTCTGTTGTTTACTATTCATGTAGTTGATGGTAGCGCTGAAGTAATAACTGAAAACCTAATCAAAGAGAGATGCTTTGTTCATGTAAAGATTGATGTGTATTCTGCACATCATAATAATTTACATCGAAACAATCCTGACAAGACATTTTATCCTGGAGATGCATTTGATTATTCTACTACAACTTGGAAGAGTGGATGTGGTGAGTTTTTCCAGCCATGTCCAATTCAATCTACACCAAACAATTCTGTTCCAAACGGTTCCAATTGCATCAAAAATAAAACATATGGTGCCAAGTCTGACTCTGGAACAGGTGCAATATCTCCAAATTATGAGGCAGGCGTGGTATCCTTGTCAAAAAAGGCAATGGCAGAACAATATGTGTGTAGAAAGGGCAATAACGGGTGGAGCTGTTCTTGGAATACCGTATCTGCAAGTGCAACACAAGGAATTCCAATGAGACTACCAAACATGACAGTTGACATGTGGACAGTAGGAGAAGAGTTTACAGAAGATGTAGGATACACATCAAGAAACTTGGATGAGTCCTATTACGTATGGGATGCAATCAACGTGGTGCACAACCCAATTTACTTGTTCAAAAATGACAGAGTTGGGACAATCTTTGTAGAATATGAAAAGATTCATGATCCGTTAGTGTTAGAAGATGAATTTTTCTGTGATGCAGCACTGTGTGTCAACACAATGGAGATTCCAGGATTTCTTCCCTGGACTGGAACATTTGATTATGGTGGCGGAAATACTGTGTTCAACGCAACTTCTTTGGAGGACATTGGAGAGCATGAGATAAAATACATTGCAAGACTGTACAATATCGTACCACAGATTGACGAGTTTACACAGACAATTGATGAACTGGTAGTAGAGTATGAGCCAATCTATGAGAGTTATGTATATCCAGTGTTGTCTGATGATGGAAAGGTTGCATTTGATGACAGGATAGGATATGCACTGCACTATTTTGGAAACGAGAGCACGGATTCAAACCCTGATGATGAGATAGGAATCCATGAAGACAGACGTTCTAAGATTAATGATTACTTTTATTCGACATGGGGTGCAGATCCCTGGGAGTTTGACTTTATTGATGGAACTACACCTATTGTAACTGATTACTCAGAAGACATCCAATTAACATGGGATGAGGCCAATCATGTTGGAATAATAACAAATGAGATTCCAGTTGGAAAATCAGCAGAGATAGAAGACGAGTTGATACCAACTGAATTTCCTGGAATCATTCCATATGAGGTTGGAGAGCACGGTACTGCAAACTTTCTAAAGGCAGGATACGGTAAGGTAAAGTTCAGCTATGACGGATTGCTTGATGTAGTACTTGATCCTGTGCTAAAGATTCCAAGATATGAAAACGCAACAGTGTACAACACGTTGGAATCGGTACATTTTGCAGGACATGACGTATCGTTTCTCACATCCGATGAATACATGTATCCTGAATCCTTTTTCCACAATACTGTAAACGTATTGGCAGTTGATTCAGATGGCATGCAGGATGACTCTGTTGAAATCTCAATAACTTTAATTCCACGAGAAGAGATTGAGGGAACTACTCATTTGGATCAATATGTGCATGACAAGGTAATCTTTGACACTGATGATGACGGGTTTGCACAAATAATAACCGGACTTGACATGGATGGAAACGACATTGTAATAATAAATGGCCATGACATCTATCCTCTAGACAATCTTATCATTGAAGGAACAGGTGCCATATCACTGGAAAAGACCAGACGTGTGTTATCATCATTTACGCAATACGACACCACAATTGACCAAACATTTGATCCAAATGAAATAGTTGATGTATCAGGCAAGTATCTGCTAGATACTGAGGATGGCATACTTCCAATTCCATTGACTACAGGACTTGATGCATTATCGCCATATACAATATCAATCATCGCTGATAACGGTTCTGAAGAATATACAAACGAGTTTGATCATACATGGTATGACTTTTCAATTGATTATTTTTATCAGCTGAACATGGATGATTCCAACATTTTGAACATACAAAGAGATCCTGGAAACATGAAGGTGCTCAAATATTTCTATGATGAGAACTTTGGTGTGCTAGAATCACTGTCAGTAAACGATACACCATATGATGAGCTGCCTGAATGCTTTGGTGTAAAGTCACGTGGAGCTTGCTATGTATCAGTACCAGAAGAGCAACAGCTAGCAGAACTGGAAATTATCGGGATTAACATGTGGGGAGGAGAATCCAAAATCATATTACCTGAAATTACTCCTGAGCAGCTAAACCCCGTATCCCCTAACCCGATTAATTCCATATTCAATCTGACATTGTTTGACTTTGTGTCGATTCTTTTAGGATTAATTATTGTGACATACATTCTGTATAGAACAGTTAGATGGTATTTCAGAACAGTGCGCCAATAGAATGTCTTTTGTTCTTTTTATGAAAATCATCTTTGGCTATTTGTGACAAAAAAAGATATTCGATTGCAGCATCGGGAATATCTTGGTGCAGACCATACCACAAAATACGTTCAGCACAGAATCAACATTCCAGATTATATCATCAAAAGATTAGATTGGAATCAAGAAGATCAAATTGTATTGAATGTAAACTATAAAAAGAAAATAATAATTTTAAAACCCAGTCAAACTAAAAAATAATTCTGGATCATAAGACGAGTAGACTTGAGATATATTACAAACATAAAATTTCAATACAGTTGAGAACATTCAATCACTCTTTTGTCGTGGATGCACCTGTTGGCAAGGTATGGGACTTTTACACTGATTTGCATCATTTACAGGTAATCACTCCAAAAAGGCTGGATCTCAAGATAATTGAGACTAGCAGCAATAAAATAACCCTGGGACAAACCGCTTACTTTTCAAGCAAGTTGCTGACCCGCATGACCTGGAAAACCAAAATTACAGCCTGCAAACCGTACACATATGTCGATGAAATGAGCAATGCCCTGTTCAAGCGCTGGAGGCACACTCATGTTTTTCACAAAATAAACGAAAATCAGACAAGGGTGACAGATGAAATTCAATTTGAACTGCAGTATGGGTTTATCGGAAAAATGTTTGAGTGGTATGCCATAAATAAACTCCACCAAATCTTTGCGCATAGAAAACATGCAACGATCAAGGCTCTGGGAAACCCTTGAATCTCAAGGACAGTCATTGCATCAAAAATAATCTTGGAGCTTAAGATCAAAAACTACCGGTAGTACTTTGATGACAGCTCCATATTGCTTCGCTATGCCAAAATTTCAGCAACAGTATTTAGTTCATGCTGATGAATCATCAGTTTGTCTTTTAACTGCAAAATTTCATTTTATAATTACAATTCATTCGGTGGAGTCATTATTCATCCGTTTAACCGACTAGTACGTCCCATAATGAGTTGGGCAAACTTTGGCCCAACTCCCATCTTAAACATAATCTGAATTTCATATCATTCCAAGATGGTTTGTATGAACAAGTTCTTCCTGAATCTTTTATACAAACTTTGCAAGATATCCTCATGAATCAATCTAATTCACAGCTAAATTGGGAAGAAGTTCAAGGGTTATCCTGGATATTTGTTGATGAAGACGAATAATTTTTTTCTTCCAATCCTTTATTTTTAATTTATAACGTTTACGATGAAATTGTAATTTCATCAAACCTTATCTTCTGATTATTTTATGAAAGTATAATGAAAGCAAACACAAAATCAATGACATTTGCTATAGGTGTAGTACTTGCAGGAATCATGATGATATCTGCAGGATCTTTGTATCTTGAGAATAATCAAGTGATAGCTCAAGAGACACCCTCAAGCACAGATGAAAGAATAATTTCAGTCACAGGCACAGCAACCACTTCAGTTGAGCCTGATATGTTGGTCATAACCTTTGGGGTAGAGACACAAGAAGTTACGGCCAGACAGGCACTTGATACAAACTCTCAAACCATGAATGAAATAATAGATGCAATCCAATTAACAGAAATTGTAGCCGATGAAATCAGCACATCTAGATTCAACATCCATCCGGTGTATGAAGGATATGAAGACGAAATAACAAAACGATGGAAACAAGAACTAATTGGATATCGTGTAACTAACACCATAACTGTTGAAACTATTAATCTGGATTTAGCAGCTGACATCATAGATAGTGCAGTAATTGCAGGTGCAAACAGAGTAGATAATGTGTCATTTACATTGTCTCCAGAAAAACACTTGCAACTCAAAGATGAACTAATTGAGCAAGCTATAATGAATGCAAAGACCAAAGCAGAAAATGCACTAGCTCCACTTGATTATTCCATTACTGGAGTCAAGGCAATATCTCTGTCTGAGTTTGGAATGTTTCCACCACCAATACCAATGTTTGACATGGCATTTGAGGAAAGCTTTGCAATGAAATCAGCTCCTACACCAATATTCTCATCTGATCAAGATGTTAGTACGACTGCAAATGTGGTATTTACAATTGGAAGTAACTAACTAATTCCAATTTTTTCCTTTTTTCCTTTTAAGCAAATCAAGATAATCTTTTGTGAAAAAAACTACAATCTATCTGCCACTCTTTGTGATTGCCATATGTGTAATCGGATTGACATTTGATGTGATAATTCCAAGTTCATATGCGTTATCATCATCTCCTCACATCAGAGTAGACTACAATGAGCAAGTCCTGTGGCAACAAGACCTCTTGTGGAATCTTGGAAAGAATCTCTCAGTTGGAGACTCATACACATATAAGATATGTGATCCTGAGGCAGTCCAGACCTCTGCTGCCAACTATCATTACTTTGTCCAGGGAAAAGAGAATCACAATTCCAGTGTTTGTTATATGATAAAGCTTGATTTTGTAAATCTGTTAAATTCTGATGAAAATCACATTAACAGCGATGTTTGGGTAGTACAGGCTGCAATCAGTGATGTTATAACAAAAAGAGACGTCAGATATTCTGTGTTTCATGTTGATACACAAACCTTTGAGGTAAGATCAGCTGATACTATTCATCCTGACACCATAAAATACGCGGAGTCACTGCAAAAAACCCTGTTTTCACTTTTCAAGTATACTGCACCTGAACCACAACTATTACAGATAGGTACAGAATGGGGCGAGGTTACTGAAGCACTTCATGAAAGAGGAGAGAACCCCAACATGGCAGTGCTTGAGAATAGTCAGGAATACTCTGTGACTCAAAACAATATACGGATGATTGATAATCATAACATTCCAGTTACAAGAAACATCGCAGATGCATTCAAAGTAGGCTATGAGATTGACATTTTTGATCCTTTCATCATATCTGATGACACAAAGAAAAAGAAGATCGTAGAAGAGGAAGACAATAACAATGTGACAAATTATTTTTTGATATACTCTGAATTACCATTTCCGTTATTGGCTGTCTCTTATAATCCAGTGTACATAATGCATCCTCAAAAGCAATACGAGTTTGAACTAGTGGCATTTCTTACAAACAACAAGAATGTGGACTTGGGTACAAATCATGTTTTAGAAGAATCAGATGTTGATAATGTTATTTCTGAATTACCCCCAGAGACCGGCACAATTGCTTTGACATTTCCTGATGAAGTGGTTCCAGCTGAGGAGGAAGAGGATGATACAGCATACTATGAATCCATAATTCCAGATATTGATGTCATCGATGAGGACCTGATTCAAGCTGAGGAGGAGGATGTTGTAGTTCCAGATGAGTATGACATTGATAATATTTCTGCTAATGATACTACTCAATCTGATAATATTGACTATGTAAAAATTACAGGACTGGCAGTATTGTTGATTGTAATGATTGCAGGTTTTGTAGTCTTGAAGAAATTCAAGGAATCTGGATTTAAGACTGGAATCAAAAAGACCCTAAAGAAAAAGCAACAACACACAGTAAAAGAGACTATTCAATTTGATGATAAACTGCACATTGACATCAAGGCCATGACTGATGATACCTAGACATTTGAATAATTTTTATCCTTTTATACAAATGATACATGGTATCTCAGATGAGCACCAGAAACATTGATTTGGTAACATTTGAAAATGATTCTGTACTTAATCAAAAGTCAATTTCACTTCCCATAGGAAAAGTATCAATCAGACAAACTGCCATACTGTTCTCAGGAATACTGGTGACTTTTCTTGTCTTTATGACTACTGACAATCTGATAATGTCGGGTCTAATCTTTACAGCATTTTTAGGATTGGGATTGATTGGTTCCAGAGTAATGTCTGCAGACCAGATGATAAAGAGTCACCTGATGCTTTTGGTAAGAGGCACTTCACTTGATGTCAAGCACGAATACATGGAAAAGAAAAAAAAGAAACAACATCAACAAACTGACAATAATACAATATCAAATTTAAAACAAGAAAAAGAAGAATTACAAAAAAACAATCATGGATTAGTAAATCAGATACTCTCAGAGATACAGTCATTATTCAAGAAAAAAGACATTCAACAAAAAGAACAACATGAAAATGATACAACACAAAAAGATAATATGCAAAAACCTTCAGAAGACAAGAGGTTTTCAGGTGAAATAGAACTTACTGATCAAAACATCCTCAATATCTCACTTTACAAAAAAACAAAACAGAATCAAAATGATAGTGATGATGACAGCAATCCCGTAGAAAAGATGCTAAGTGACCTCTCAAAAAAACACACTATTACCGCGTCACACAAAGAACATCTTGCAGAACATATTACCATAACACTTGACGGAAAGGAACTAGAGCAATCCCAATACGCAATAAGATCCGATGATATGCTTTCACTTATCCTGGAGAACAGACCTGATGTAACTTACCAAGTTACGGCAACTGTAGATAATGATGATGACAACAAACTGGCAATAATATCTTAAGGGCTAAGATGGCATTCTTTGTGCTTTTAAGCAAATCAGAATAATTACTCAATGATTAGAAAAAAGGACGGTGAGCTGAAGGAAGGGGAATCCATTGGTGGCTTTTTCATAAAGCTGGTAGTGGCCCTGGTAGCAGTAATCATCGTTGCAACCATTGTACCTGACGTACTTGGTGTGAATGTGCAAGAACTCTGTATTGTGGAGGATACTATTCTTGGTGGAATCACTGCAAACCATTGTGGTGATGATTCTGTGTTCCTGACTGATGCAGTGAAGACCATAATCGGAGACGGCTATAGCTTCTTGCTTGTAGGAATCGCACTTGCATTCATCGGAATCGGTGCCTACAAGGGAGTCACATACAGAATTCTACCTTCAACAATTCCAATAGAATTTGGTGCCAAACAAGATAGTCACAACGAAGGTACAAAATAACAGAAGCAAAAGTTGAGTCAAACAAGATCTAAGAAAAAGATTCTTGGAGTTCTGTTTTACTCTGCTTTGCTCTCACCTCTCTTTTTTTATTTATGGTGGTTTAATAGACCTGAACTGGCATTATCTATCATTTTGCCACTTTATGGATCTTGGATTGTGATGTTGTTTCTGGATATGAGAATCACTTTATCTTTGAAGGATTTGATCAAAAGATATGAAGAGAATGGAATATTCCAATTTCTTTACACAAAGTATCGTAGATCAGTTGCAGTTATTTTACAATTATCAATTGAAGCAGTATTTGTTCTTGTTTTACCATCTTTGATATTTCCAAGAGAATTTGGTGTACCATTATTTTGGGATTATCAATCTTCTGCAATCTTTGCAGGAATTGTTGCAGTCTTTCATGGAATAGCTTGGTGGAACAACAGAAAAAATGTTAGAGAAATATTAGAGAATCAAAAATTCTGGTGATTTGATTGCAGATCTCATAAATTGAATTTAGAATTTTTGCTTACTATTTGTACATGTAAAGTGTCCAAGAAACATCCTTGTTTTCTTGAATGTCATAATCATGTATTGCCTTAAAATCTGACAGTTGAATTTTCTCTTCCACGTTTGACAATGTAGGATAATCTGATCTATCAAATAATCCTGGAGATATGTCTCCGAATTTTTCACCGTCAAAAATACCGTTTTTGTATGCGTCTATCTTGTTACATTTTTTATCCTTACCTGTGTCAAATATTATCTCCATGTTGTCACTTACCAACACAAACTGATGCTGCATGTTGTAGTCTCTTACCTCATTGCACATCTTACCTCTAGTCATTCCCATCAGATGGTATCCGTCAGGATCATCATCCCCATCTAGATCAAACCTCATTCCAACATCGACTGCAAAATCTTCCCCCCCATAAGAGTGAAGAACATCGGTCATTATTGGCCCTGCCTTTGACTCAATTCTAGGACACCACTCCTGTGGTGGTATGCCTGAACCTCCGTTGTCTAACATTCTTTGCTCATATGGATACAAAATATACTTGCAGCCTCCATCATCGTTTTGCATTGCTAGTATCCCATAATGTATTGGATCCACATGGATTACTGTATCTGTTTGTTCTTGAAAGATGGAAATATTTTCATACTTTTTACTTAGTGTGTTATTTAGATAGTCCTCTGTGCTTACACCTTTAGGTAGAAAATGTTGATTATATTCTTCGATTGCATTATTTTTAAGATTAACACTTATTTCAAATGACTTGCTTATGTCACCTTTGATCACTTTTTTGACTGTATCATATTCATTTTTTGCAATTTCATTTGCATGAATTACTGTCAGAAGATCATTTTGTTCGTTGTATACATAGGATAAAGGAGCAAAAATAATTACTAGTGCAACAGATGCTACTAGTGCACCCATTAGTATTTTCTCTCTCTTGGGAATTGGTTCCTTATCTGGAATTATTTCCTCATCTGGAATTGGCTCCATCTCTTCAGATACATTCTTAAAACTTTCATCTTCGGTCCATTCTTGAATTGTTTTAGGAATTATCTTTACACCAGGTTTTTTGCTTAATTCTATTATCTTGTCGCTTTCATTTGGTTTTGGATTAACTATGATTAATTCAAAATTATTTTTTCCTATACGGTGCTCTATCATTTCCATAATGTGTGTATCTTCAAATCTATGACCAATCACCACCAGTTTATCTAATTTGTCCATGGCATGATCAAATAATCTAAACAAGACAGAATATGGATAGTTCAATAGCTCTTTTTTTCTACCTGGGTAGATCATAGCATCCTCAATTGTTTTACCAGTTAGGTCTGGCGCATCAAGATCAATAATAGTTCCTGGTGCATTCTTGTTTCTATACCAATACACCGATCCATGTAGTTTGTAAATGCCTAATTTTTTATCATCATTAAAGAAGACAGGTGAAAAATATTCTTTATTATTCTCGTCTACGCCAATTCCTGTGCTATATTCAACATCTAGATCTTTGCATGTATCTTCAATATTATTGTCATAATTTGTAGTAAAGATCTTAACTATGTGATTTTTACCCAGTTCGATTATTGGTCTCAGAGCTTCTTTTCCATCATCTAAATTTGTCCTTACATGACATACATTACTTATGTAATTTTTAATTTCTTTAAGAAGAAGTTTGGCCTCTTCTTGATTATCTTCAATAGTTATAATATCCTCTTTGCAATAACCATGTTTCTCCAACCACTCTCTTGGCGTATCGATAACTTTCTCCAATTCTTCCATCAAAATTTCAATATTGTTATACTCTGTACTGCCTAGGATTTTTTGGATTACATCTCCACAATTTTGATATTCTTTTTGAGGCCAATCAATTGGTTTTTTTATTATATCACTAATCATCTGTTTTGTCATTGGAATGCCAGATGGCGCTGAAGTTCCTGCACCAAATAGAAAAGCAATTTTCAACGTGATAGGTAAAATATCTATGCATATTAACTATTTTTTATTTTTCTGAGATTATTTCATAGTATATTATAACTCCTTCAAATTTTCAAATGATACTATTAGATACAATAGTTCAGATATTGAAAAACTATGATTCATTTGGATAGAAGCGAAGAAATGTTATCTGTTTTCTGCCTTTTATACAAATGATTCATTCGTTTTTGTGAAACTACAATTATCAGGAAAGAATAAACAATCTAAAAAAACTATTCTATATTCTATACCAAAGAAGAAAAAATCTACCAACTTTGCATACAGTTACTCAATAATACCTACAAACTTTATCAATCTCTCAGAAGAGGCACAACTCCAAAGACTGGGACAGTTCTTTGACATTCTAAATGTGATTGATGACCGCATCAAAATCACAATGTCAAGGAGAATGGTACCAATTACCGTAGAAGGACAGATTCAAAACATGCCTGTAATGCAGGTACATCTAGAGTCACATACTCCCATTGCAGACACACTAGAGCAGAACAGACTTGAGTACATTTCAGGTGCAACTCCTCCAAAATTTCAGATAAAAAAAGAGCATTTCTCCATGATGGAACTGGTAGAGATAATCCCAGATGATCCAAGCAATAACAATTATGGGAATGAAGAACCAGACACTGGAGAGAAAATATTCTCAAAAACTTTTACACTTGATGGAATTCCAGCAACATTACCTTATGCATGGATCACCAGAATTTTTGATATCTGCTCACAGATACAAATGTGGTATAACCCCCTTGACAAAGACGAGGCAATAACAAGGATGGTCCGATTCAAGAACATCATATATGATGATGCCAAATCCAACAGGACAACATCAGAATTATACAAGAGGGCAGATGATGCTGAAAACTCTTTGAGAAAAGATACCACCAGACTCTATGAGGTAATAGTAAACTGTACTGTAGTGGGAGAGGACCGCAAGTCATTAAAAGAAAACTGCAAGACATTCAAGAAGCATCTCAAAAGATATGGCGGACATTTTAGTGCAGTTTCTGCAAAACAGGCTGCAATGCTCTTTGAAGGATTTGGAAAAAAGATTACCTTTGATCGTGGCTCCTGTGGAATTCTGTATTCTTTTGCATCAGCTGACATGCTTGAGATTCCTGACGGCATTCCTCTTGGAATCAACATGGACTCCAAGGGTCCAATAATTTTTGACATTGGCAAGCGTACCAACTACAACATTGCAGTGATCGGCAAGTCAGGTTCTGGCAAATCATTTACCGTCAAAATCCTGTTGAATCGTTTGCTGAAGAAATTTCCAGACTCTTACGTGTATGTGATTGATCCCATGGGAGAGTATTCTAGGATTGCTGATTTCTTTGGAATGGATGTATTGTATCTCAAAGATGAAAAAGATCAGCTAGGCCTTGACCCATTTGTTTTACTTGATCCTTTAGATGCCGCAGACATTTTGGCTGAGATCACAAATGCATCAGATGATGTAAAGAGACAGTTTCAGACATACTGTGGAAAGGCCAGAACCTTCGAGGAATTCTTTGAGATGATTCCAAAAAAATACAAAGATAGCCTGATTAACTTGAAGAAAGGCCCACTATCCAGGATAATTTTGGGCGAGCCCAGATTAAACTCCCAGAAAAAAGTAATAATGTCAATGGAGGGTGCAACTGGATCTGAGACTGAACAGATGATTTTGCTATTATTGTTAAACAAGATATTCAAGATTTGCAATGACCTGCCTGCAAGAACGAGGAAGATTGTACTGATAGATGAGGCATGGATGTTACTTAGAATGAAAAATGCTGCAAAGTATGTCAACATGATCGTTCGAATGGGCAGGAAACTCAACATCACATTTGGATTCATCTCTCAAAGATTAGAAGACATCTCAAAAGAAGATGACTCGGGAATTGGCAAAATCATTGATAACATGGAGACCAAAATCATACTGGGTCTCGAAGAGCAGGCAGCAGAAACTGCAAGAACTGTCTTGAGGTTGTCTGACTCTGAGACAAACAAAATTCGTGCATTTAATGCAGGACATGCCTTGTTTCTCACAAAGAATCATAGGATTCATGCAAAGTTTATGCCGACTGCCCAGGAAAGAGAGATGTTTGATACAAGGCCATCAGAATAACTTGGATAAATTTATGTCCAAACAAAGAGATGATTTGAATTCAATATTATTAGAATAAAAATTGAAAGAAAGGATTTTGAGTATGACGGTTGAGGAAAGAAAACGATTGGGGATTAATAAATCCACATTATGGAATATTAAAAAGAAAATCATACAAAATCAAATGAATAGAATTTCAAATAAAATCAAAATTCAATTAGTTTTATCGATAAACATCATTTAATTAGAAATTATTCGATATGAACAGGATGGACCTCGCTTGTGAGATTTTGGCATAAATTGGCCTAAATTGTTCTGGTTTTCTACGATAAACTCTGTAGAAATATCTTGAAATGTCACAGTTTAGATGAATCATTTCATTGAATAAAAGGCCAGTTTATGTCGTTCTTGTATTCAGAATTTTCAGCTATGATAATATCCAATTTATTTTAAATACATTATATCAAGTCATACACCATATTATGCTAAGTAAAATTATCCTAGCTTCAATAATTGCAATAACTGCAATTCTTGGCTTTTCCAGTATAGATCAGCAAGCCTATGCAGATTCAATGACCTTTACCACAGACACCACAATCACTACTGATGCGTTCATTGTATTAGGTGAGACCTGGACTGTTAATGAGGGGGTTACACTAACAATTGATTCTGGTGTTACCATCAACAACGGCGGCTTCATCACCAACAACGGTGGCACCATCAATATTGACGGCCAAATCGTCATCAGCGGCACCAGAATCAACAACAATGACGGCACCCTCAATATTGGCGATGGCGGCAGTATAATCAATCACAGAGGCAGCGCCATTAACAACGACTCTGGCGCCATTAACAACGGTGGCACCATTAACAACGAAGGAGGTTCTATCAATAACTCTGGAGCCATCTTCAACTCTGGTATCATCACCATCAACAACAATGGCGCCATCAACAACAATGATGGCGGCCAAATCACAAACGTTGGCGGTGGCACCATCACCAACAATGTCGGCAGCATCGAGAATGACGGCACCATAAACATCGACGATTACATCGCCAACTTTGGCACCATCGAGAATGACGGCACCATAAACATCGACGATTACATCGCCAACTTTGGCACCATCGAGAATGACGGCACTATCGAAAACAACGGCACCATAAACAACGACTTGAATGGCACTATTACCAACAACAACATTGACGGCACCATTAACAACAACAACGGCGGTACCATCTATAACAATGGCACCATCGACAACAGCGGCACCGACGACTTCGGCGGTACCATAAACAACAAAGGCGATATTACCAACCATGGCCTCCTCAACAGCAACGGTTTCATCAATAACAACGAAGGCGGCGATATTACCAACGAAGGCACCATCAACAACAACGGCGGCGTCGTCAACAACTCCGGTACCATCGATAACTCCGGCACTATTATCAGTAACAACAACGGTTTCGGTGGCCAAGGCATTATTGACAACAGCGAAGGCGGCATCATCAACAACTCCGGCGAAATCACCAACAACGGCGGCATCATCGATAGCCACGGCACCATCGATAACTCCGGCACCATAAACAACAACGAAGGTGGCACCATAGATAACGGCAACATCTCTACCTTCATCGACGGCGGCACCATAAACAACAATGGCTTCATAAACAACAATAGCTTCATCGACAACGAAGGCGGCTTCATCAACAACGATGGAACCATTGACAACTGTCCCTCTGGAAATCCAGGTACAATAACTGGCAGTCCAATTAATGGAAATCAGCCTATCGAGTGTAACATTACATCACCTATATGCTCAGAATCTTCTCCAAGTGTTGAAAGGCTATGGCCACCAAATCACAAGATGGTAGATGTTTCCATTTTAGGAGTAACAGACTCTGATGGAGATGACATTGCCATTACAATAGATTCAATATTCCAAGACGAAGCAGTCAGCGGAAAAGGCTCAGGAAAAACATCGCCTGATGGTGCGGGAATAGGAACTGACACTGCACAAGTAAGAGCAGAAAGATCAGGAAATGAGAATGGCAGAGTATACCACATTGGATTTACAGCTGATGATGGAAATGGCGGAATGTGTTCAGGTGAAGTCACAGTTGGCGTGCCACACAACAAAAAATCAACTCCAATTGATGATGGCCCAATTTATGATTCAACAGTAAACTAGTTTTTCTTTTTTCTAAACACTTTTCTTAGTTGATATAACAAATCTCTAAGAATATTGATTAGAATTTTCAGTGAGGTGATTATCACATGATGAGATTCGTGTATGGGTGAAGATCCCGCATTACAAAACGACTATTGTGGAATTGTAATTCATGAATTGCCTGATGCAGAACTTGACAATCAAACACAGTTACCAAAACTCAGACATCTAGCTTTCGCACCCTATCCCGTCTTTATCTCCATCAAATCTGTGAGGATCGGGCTGCAATACTGTGAATCTTTTTTGTGGAATATCTTTGCAATCCAAATCTGGAGGAGGTGAAGAAATACAAAAGTCAGGGTATGAAGCATCACAATCAGAATCTACTTCTATCCTTTGTGGTTCAGAGTATTGACATCCATGTTTTTTTGCCCATTTAGTTGAGACAAATTCAGAATCATCGCAAAATTCAGAAGCTAAATATCCTAGACCTGAATCTAACAACTCTTCATTGAGATTCACATCATTGCAGTAAATTACAGCCAAAATTCTGCCATAACTACCCTGAGTTTGGCCATCATCTTCATCAACTAAGACAGTTGAACCAATAGGGCAAAGAGTTTCAATCAGTTCCTTGGACTCCATCCCTCCAGATTCATCAAGTTCAGGAGCTGATGCCAGTGCAAATCTTATTGACTGGGAATCCACCTTTATTGTATCACCATCAATGACTTGAGTTACTTTTCCAATGATACATCGTGCAATTCCTGAATAATCCTGCAATGAATATGACGATTGAATAGACAGTTGAGGTGATGAGGGAATAATATCTTGAGGTGGTGGTTTAGGCGTTACTTGGTAAGTAGACTCAGTTTGTTTTGGTTCTTCAATTATGGGAGTATCCTCTTCAAAATCAATTGATGGCGAATGTCCTCCACCTCCAATTGCAATCATGATAATTAGTACTGGAACCCCAACACCGGTTATTGTGATTAGATCTTTTCTCACATCTGTTATTTTATGATCTTAGCAGAAAAGCATTATGACAACACAACATGTTTTCCTGTCCAAAAATGGGGATTCTTTTTCTTTTTTATTTTGGTGTGTAAGTAATATCTATCTCACCTTTTCTGATATCAATTTGTATCCTTGAGTGCAAGACATCATAGAAGACTTCATGAGACATTTTTCTTTCTCTAATGGGAAAAATCAAGTCAGCCTTTTGCAAATACTTTATTTTTCTGTAAACTGTTGTTTGAGGGAGTTTAGTTTTATCAACTAAATCATAACCTGACATCTCATTTTTTTGCAATTCCAGGAAAATCCTGCGCTCTGCATCATTGCCTAGCATTTGAAGCGTAAACATATCTTGATTTATTGCTACCATGGTATACCTGACTACCTAAAACACTTCTGATTCCTTCTTGGAATTTGTTTCATACACGTATAGTGTACACCAATAGTGTATATATGCCTTTAAACCAACAGTGCTCACCTATGGTGTTGGGCAGGGTAACCAGAAAAGTTTGGAAGTGTGACCGTTGCAGTCATGAGTGGTTATCAAGAAATAATGAAAAACCATTACGATGTGCAAAATGTAAAAGCCCGTATTGGGATAAACCAAAGAAAAAACATGGATGATATTTCTATTACTCGATGTAATTTTATCCTCTACTGGTTTTGAAAATGGCAGTACTGTATGTTGGAGATGTCTATGACTTCTCTTTTTCTTTTTTCTAAACTCATTAATTTCAAATGCCAAAGGAGTTTGGAGAAAGCATATTCCATGACAAATAAGATAATGAGACTCCTCTGTTACGTCGTTTTTCTATTTAGAGATTCAGCTATGATTATGACCCATTTGCTTAAGTATCTCGTATTATACCATACAAGTCTATAATGACAAGTAAAATTATACTAACTTTGATAATTGTAATAACTGCGATTCTTGGGTTTTCTAGTATAGATCAGCAAGCTCATGCAGCATCAATGACCTTTACCACAGATACTGT
Source organism: Candidatus Nitrosopumilus sp. (assembly GCA_029864235.1). GTDB lineage: Archaea > Thermoproteota > Nitrososphaeria > Nitrososphaerales > Nitrosopumilaceae > HKST03. The sequence continues at coordinate 1,861 of JAOTTW010000005.1, read as the reverse complement.
AATAACTACATACCAAGCAATTGCAGCAGGTGAGACCTGGACTGTTAATCCGGGGGTTACACTAACAATTAATTCTGATGTTACCAACGACGGTACCATCTTCAACCGCGACGGCACCATCCGCAACGACGGTACCATCTTCAACCGCGACGGCACCATCCGCAACGACGGTACCATCTTCAACCGCGACGGCACCATCCGCAACGACGGTACCATCAGCAACGACGGTACCATCCGCAACAAGACAAGCGCTACCATTAACAACGACGCATTCGGTACCATCCGCAACTTTGGCACCATCGAGAACGACGGCACCATCAGCAACGACGGTACCATCTTCAACCGCGACGGCACCATCAGCAACGACGGTACCATCAGCAACGACGGTACCATCAGCAACGACGGTACCATCAGCAACGACGGTACCATCAGCAACGACGGTACCATCAGCAACGATGGTGGCACCATTACCAACAACGATGGTGGCACCATTACCATCGGAGGAGGACGTATTACCAACAATGACGGCGCTACCATTACCAACAATGAAGGTGGTACCATCAACATCACCGGCAGCATCCGTAACAACGGTGGTACCATCAACAACTCCGGTACCATCAACAACTCCGGCACCATCAACAACTCCGGCACCATCAACAACTCCGGCACCATCAACAACTCCGACGGCATCATCATCAACAACTCCGACGGCATCATCATCAACGACAATATCATCAACAATGATGGAATCATTGACAATTGTCCCTCTGGAACTGCTGCAGGTACAATAACTGGCAATCCAATTAATGGCAATCAACCCATAGAGTGTAACTTATTTTCAGGAATAATAGAAGATCAGTCCTCTTGTGAAGCAGCAGGCGGTGTCTGGAGTACACCAAATATCTGCAATATTAATGGAGTTACAGTTAGCACTGGTGAGACTTTGACGATTGCATCAGGCATAATTCTAAACAACAACTCCGGCACCATCCACAACTCCGGCACCATCCGCAACGACGGTACCATCAGCAACTCAGGCTTAATCACCAATAACCCCGGTGGCACCATCATCAACAACGACGGCGGTACCATCACCAATAACCCCGGTGGTACCATCAGCAACAGTACATTCGCTACCATTACCAACAATGACGGCGGCACCATCACCAACAACTCCGGCGGCACTATTACCAACCACGAAGCCATCGAGAACAATGGAATCATCAACAACGACGGCACCATCAGCAACGGCGGCGGCGCTACTATTACCAACAACGACGGCGGCGCTATTACCAACAATGACGGCGGTACCATCATCAATAGAGGTACCATCAGCAACGGCGGTACCATCAGCAACAACGGTACCATTGAAATCATCGACGGCGGCGGCACCATCATCAACAATGACGGCGGTACCATCATCAACAACGGTGACATCCTCAACCGTCGTACAAACGGCTTCAACAACGTCGGCATCAACAACTTCGGCACCATCACCAACAACTCCGGCGGCACCATTACCAACAATGACGGCGACTTCAACAACAACTTCGGTACCATCAGCAACAACTCCGGCGGCACTATTACCATCATTATCTTCGGCAACATCAACAACGACGGCGGCACTATTACCAACGACGGCACCATAGACAACAACTCCGGCGGCACCATTACCAACAATGACGGCGACATCAACAACAATGGTACCATAGACAACGACGGTCGCATCATCACCAACTCTGGCACCATTACCAACAACGATGGTGGCACCATTACCAACAACGATGGTGGCACCATTACCAACAACGATGGTGGCACCATTACCATCGGAGGAGGACGTATTACCAACAATGACGGCGGT
>JAOTTW010000054.1 GCA_029864235.1 Candidatus Nitrosopumilus sp. | reverse complement strand
TGGGGTCAGAATCCTGCTTGTGATGATCTCCAATCCCATCACAACTGCACCTGCAGTAAATGTGATGATTCTCAGTTTCCACATTCTATCTTGATAGAGTTTTGAGATTGATTGGACTATAGTCATTGCGATCGAGTTATTGTTGGATGAAACACAATATCAAGATGATGAAATTATGGATTTGAATAAAATTGAATGGTTTTTGGAAATTATAGTCAGATTTGTCTATTGTAAAATCATGAAATTAATCCAACGACGGACATACGATCAGATTCCAGTTTCGGCATATTTTCGGTAGTTTCGGAAAAATCCTCGAATTGATACCGAATTGATATGCATCATAGATCAAACTCTCGGAAAGTTTCGTGATATTTTACTGAATTGATAGTTTATTCCGCCGAATCGATAAAGATATTAGAAAAGCAGCATTCCAACTGCCTTTCCAATATTAGTATCCTTTTTCGATGTTGTCATTTTTGCTATTTTTGTAATGGTTGTATAACCACAATCCTCCAAAGATTGCATCTATTACTACACCAAAAATCAAAAAAGTCTTCAAAATACTGGATTTTCCAGTAATGTCAATTCCTTTTTCATCTTTAAGGTATTTCTTAAATGCTTCAGGTCTATCTTTGAACTGTACAAAATTATTCATCCTTGAACCAATTCATGAAAATGCAAAATCTTGAGTTGAATCTAACATTATAACTCTGAAATAATTACAACTCTTGTGACAAAAGTTCTAGTGTACATCGCATCAAGCTTGGATGGATACATAGTAAGAGAAAATGGTGGAATTGATTGGCTGCCAGAAACTGCTGAATCTGGCATTAATTAACTAGACTAACTATCAACGTTAACAAAGAATAACTAGGTTCAAGCTAAAAAGACACTCAATTATAGTAGATTATTTTAGTTACAAAGAAGTCTTGAAGATTAAAAATTCAAAGAGATTAGAATCAATAAAAGCTGCACACAAATCAGAAAAAAGCAGTTCCAGTGCAAGAATGGAAGATTATCTCGAGATCATTGCAGAGTTAGTAGAGTTAAAAGGATATGCCACTACACTTGATATTTCCAGATATATGAGTGTAAGTGCTCCAAGCGTAACAAAGATGTTGAAAAGACTAGATGAAAATGGATTACTAGAATATGAAAAATATCATGGCATAAATCTTACTTCTAAAGGTACTCACATTGCAGAAGGAATTCGTCAAAAGCATGGAATTTTGTTAGAGTTTTTTGAGATATTAGGAATTGGGGATGAAACTGCCAATCAAGATATTGAAGGAATGGAACATCACCTCAATACAAAAACAATCAAACAGCTAAGAAAATTTATTACATTTTTAAAATCAAATCCAAAGATTTTAGATAATTTCAAAAATCTTTGAGAAAAATCTGAATATCATTTTGAGAGGATGCCAATTGCATCAAATTTCTTGCCATATCAGAGCGTTTTGGAATTTTTATCTGTCCTTTTTTGCCAATTCTAACTGATGTAATGTATTTGTTATTTACATAGATATCAGCATGCATTGATGTGTATTCTCTGCCAACAGCAAGAATTAGAGCTGTTTTGGATTCTGAAAAAGTGAAAGAGAGATCACTAGATGTAACAAAATTAGATGTAGAATTTTTTTCCTCCACATCAATATGTACATTAAGTTGTTTTTCAATTTCATTGATGTTAGAACCACCTTTACCAATGATTGAAGGTATTGAAGTTTTATCAACTAGCACACGAACTTTATTGTCTGATAAAATTTCAACATCTACGCGAGAATCATATCTTTTAAACACCTCACGGATTTTGTCCTCTGCAATCTTTTCAATTCCAACTTTTTGAGCTCGTTTTGTAATAGGTACTATAACATTTTCTTCTCCAAAGGTATAGATTTCATGCTCCAGTACATTATCTTGAAGATTTCTGATTTCAATTACAGGTCTTGCCAAATCAGATTCAGTCATACCAGTTGGAACCTTTACTTTTAACTCCAAATCATAAACTTTCTCAATTATACCATCCTTGACAAAGATAACAGTATCTAAGACGTTTGGAATAATACCAAGTTCTATCTTTCCAATGAATCTCTGAATTGCATCAAGAGGAGAATTGGCATGAACAACTCCAATCATTCCAACACCAGTTAGCCTAAGATCTGCAAATGTTCTAAAATCTTCACGTCTTCGTACTTCATCAAATATGGTGTAATCAGGCCTAACAAGTAATAAAATATCTGCAGTATTATCAAAACTGCCATCAAGTTTTGTGTACTGTGTAATTTCAGGATCTACTTGCAAGTCACGTGGGGATTCAAAAGTTTTGACAATTTTCCCGTGAGAATTATAGAAATTGGCAAGTCCCGATGCAAGAGTACTTTTTCCTGAGCCAGGAGCTCCAGAAATTAAAATCCCTTCTGCTCTGTCAGATAATCTTGTCATTAATGCCTCTGAAATATCATAATCATTAAGAGATAGTTTTACAATTGGGTGCACAATTGTGATTTCAAATGCCTCTGAAAATGGAGGTCGTGTGATTGCAATTCTATAATCTTTGTGTTGTATTACAGATGCGCCAGTTTTTGAAATTTCAATTGTATTTGAATCAGAGATTTTTGCAGCCTCTAAAATTTGAGTTGCCATAAATTCAAGATGTTCCTTAGATAATATTTCTGAAGAAAGTTTTGTTAGAGAAAAAGTTCCAGGTTTTCCTTTTTTTCCCATAGGAGGTAAATTTTCTTTTAGATGGACACTCATAGTATCTGAATCAAAAAATTTCAAAAATTCTAGTTGAGTTTCTTTTGGGATTGGCTTGATCAGTATGGAATCAATACCTTCAGCCTGAGAAACTAGATGTTGAACTTGATCAGATGTATATAATATAGCATTGTTTTGTTTTGCCAAGTCCTTAATCATTGCATCAATTCTTCCACTACCTGCCATTTTGATATCATCAGTTGAAGGATGATTCCCTTTAATTAAAATCATCAATCCAAAATTACTTGAAATATCTTTAAGTTTCTTTATTTCTTCTAGGCCAACAAATCCTTGTTCTTTTTTCTGAGACGCTTGAGACTGAAGTTCATCAATAACTGCCTGAGGAATTATAATTTCAGAGTTTTGAATATTTCCAGATTCTATCTGAGTAATTAGCTGACCATTAATTATTACACTTGTATCAACAACAATCTTTGACAAATTTCTACATTATTTAGAAACATTTAGGCCCTAAATTACTTTCCCAAAATCAGTTATTGGTTTCAAGGTAATGGAAATAATGAGATTTTGAAATACAGGATTTGTAACTTACAATGAGTTAGATTTTTTAAATTATGATTTATGTTACGACTTAATGACTAGAAAAAATTCTTTTTAATTATGTCAAAATCAATTAGAATATGTACCAAAGAACACTAAAGGTATCATGTCCATAAATCATCTTAAATGCTTAAAGAAAACAAACTTTCTTACCAAAATTGACTCACTCTCTTGAAAAAATGGATCTTTTTGAAAACTAGAATCATGAGTAAAAGTCAGGAAAATCACAAAAATCAGGAATTTTATAAAAATTGTACAGCATATTTTGAATATCTTCGTAAAAAAGGAGTCTCTGACTATGATTTTGAGGATGAATACTACTTCACCATGCCTGCGATTTCAAATCAGTAAAACATAAGATTTAGGAACTCCAAAAAGTCCTCATTTTCATGGAGGATAATCTTCAAGAATTAGCAGATAGAGGGGTCTCATATGCCATAGAATCAGGAGCTGTGTATTGTGACGTAAGAGCAGAAATTCAGAACAAACAATCGGCATCCATAGAAAATAGTGAGGTGGAATACATCAATAGAAAAAAATACAACGGAATAGGAATCAGGTTGTTAAAAAATGGAGCATGGGGTTTTTGTTCGATTGCAAGCCCAGAGAATTTTGAACAAATCAAAAGCAAAATTGAACAAGCATTAAAAAATTCAGAATATTCATCACAAAATAAAAAAAACACAATTGATGTGTATAAAATTTCAGCAAGTAAAATTAAAAAAGAATTCCCCGTTCTGAAAAAACCAGAGATTGAAAAGTTAATAGAAATCGGATTAGAGTGCGATAAAATCATATTAAGCAAACCAAGAATCATCCAGTCAACAGTAAATCCTTGGTTTTCTGAAACCTCAAAATATTTCACAAGTAGTGATGGCGCACAAATTTTCCAAAAATATACAGATGTGGTTATTGACATGATCGCAACTGCTCATGAATCAGGATTGACACAGTCAGTCAATATTACAGAAGGAGGAAGAGGAGGCATAGAACAGTTAATCAAAAATGATAAAGTACAAAATAGTGCAGATAAAATTTCAAACAAATCATCAGAATTGATCATGGCAAAACCTATCAGAGAAGAAAAAGCGACAGTTGTAATGAATCCAGACTTTGTAGCATTATTAACTCATGAAATTATTGGTCATCCATCAGAGGCCGACAGAGTATTAGGAAAAGAAATGGCATGGGCAGGAGGTGCATGGTGGAAGGGAAAATTAGGAGAGAAAATAGGATCTGAACAACTAAATGTCTTTGATGATCCTACCATCGATAACAGTCTTGGCTGGTATTACTATGATGATGAAGGAGTAAAAACTCAGAAAACAAATCTAATAAAAAATGGAATTTTGATAAACCATATGCAAAATAGAGAAACTGCCCAAATTTTTGGAACAACTCCAACTGGAAATATGAGGGCAACTAGCTATAGGTTCATGCCTTTAATCAGAATGGCTTGCACATGCATAGAGAAAGGAGATTGGAAACAAGATGAAATGATAAAAGAAGTGAAAAACGGATACATGATTTCCAACATGAAAATTCCCTCAATTGACATGCAAAGATACAATTGGAGTATTTCATGTCAATATGCCCAAAAAATTGAGAACGGTGAACTGACAGACTTACTAAGAGACGTTATAGTAATGGGAACATCAGAAGAATTTTTCAATTCAATCGATGCATGCGGAGATGATTTTACAGTAAGACCAATCACAAATTGTGGTAAAGGAGATCCTATGCAATCAATGATAATGGGAAATGGAGGTCCGTCCATTAGAGGGATTGCGACAGTAAAGAGTGTAAATTAGAAAATGACTACAGAATTAGAGACAATAAGACAAAAGGTTATCAAATGTACAAAATGTGATCTTTGCCAAACTCGGAAGAATTCGGTTCCAGGGAAAGGAAATTTTCAATCAGATGTAATTTTTGTGGGAGAAGCACCAGGAAGGAATGAAGATCAGCAAGGAGAGCCATTTGTAGGGATTGCAGGAAAAAGACTCACTCTTGCATTAGAAAATGCAGGAATTTCAAGAGATTCGATCTACATCACAAATGTTGTTAAATGTAGACCACCAAATAACAGAGTTCCTAGTGTTTTAGAGAGAAATACATGCAGTGAATACCTTCAAAAAGAAATATTCATTATAAAACCAAAAATCATATGCATTTTGGGAAATACCGCTTTTAATTCAATTTTAGGTGGTTCAGAGATTACAAAATACAGAGGAAAGATAGTTAGAAAAGATGAACAGATTTACTTTCTTACGGTACACCCTGCAGCAACAATCTACAATCAAGAATTAGTCAATATCTTAAAATCAGACATCAGTAAATTATTCAAAACAATAAGAGAATTAAAAGACAATAAACAAGTAAAGATAGACATTGAATATACTTCCTAGAGAATTTTATTTACAAGATACTATTTTAGTGGCAAAGAATCTCCTTGGTAAAAAAATTGTGAGGAAGATAGGCAACCAAAAGATTTCTGGAATTATTACAGAAACAGAAGCATATAGACACATGGATGATCCCGCAAGTCATGCTTACAAAAGAATGACTGAAAGAAATAAAGCAATGTTTGAAGATGTCGGAAGGGCATATGTCTATTTTACGTATGGAATGCATTATTGCTTTAACGTAGTTGCAAAGAATTCAGAATTTGATGCAGGAGCAGTATTAATTCGCGCTATAGAGCCAAAAGAAGGATTAGAAATTATTAAAAAAAATAGAAAAATTTCTGATTTTAGAAATCTTACAAATGGACCAGCAAAATTAACACAGGCATTACAGATTTCAAAAGAGCACTACGGAATAGACTTAACAAAAAATGGAGAGTTGTTTATCACTGAGGGAATTGTAAAACAAAAAAGAATCACATCCAATCCTAGAGTAGGCATCAAAGAAGCAACAGAGAAAATGTGGAATTTTAGAATTAAAATTTAATTGTCATTATTGTTATTATTTTCATCTAGTGTCCAAGGAGCAAATTTGCCTAAGATTTTTTCCCAATCTAACCTCAACAACAAAATTACAATTGAAGTCATCATTGCTGCAAAGACAATTATTCCAATGTATATCGGAGTGGTGTCCTGTACATCCTCAAGAAATGGCTCAATCAAAGAGATTCCTAAATTATGAGAAATTAAAACAATAGAATAACTTAGAACAAGCTTTCCAGTCAGAGTTGCAACAAAAAATCTTTTTGGATTGTATTTTGCAAGTCCCAATGGAACATAAACTAGATCATCTGGAATTGGGGTTGCAGCTGCAAAAAATGCTGCTCCTGCACCATATCTTTTTACAAGACGTTCAAATGGACGCATTCTCTTTCTAGTTTTTTCATTAATGATGCGTCTACCACCATAACTAACGTAGAAAATAATTTGTTTTGCAATTGTTGCAGTAATTGCAGACAATAATGCTAAAATATGAATATCAAATTGATCACCAACTGACATGGTTGCAAGTAAAAGAAATCCAGGCAAAGGAACAAACGGGATTAAAGAACCAAAGAAATTTACAAGACTTAAACCAAGATAACCTACTTCCGGGGCAAATGGAAATAGATCAGTAAAATCCACTATTCAAACAGATATCAGGCATTATTTAACTATAAAACTGTCAAGTCTTACAATCATTAAAATATCATATTTTTACAACCAAACAAATGGCTAAAAAAGATCATCAAGCAATATGTGATTCAATTGCAGCAATTAGCCCATACATCAGATTTGTAGGTGTGATTGGTAAAGGAGGAGAACTTTTAGCATATAGGAGAAGAGCAGATTTAGAACCACTACTTAATGCAAAAAATACCCAGCATCAGTTTTCACAAATTGCAATAAAAACAGATCTTGAGAGTTTCTTTGATAAGAATTTAGGCCCAATAGAATTTGTATGGGAAGAAAGAAAAAAAGTCCAAACAATATCATTTGCAATAAAGAAATTTCGAGTTTGGATATCAATTGATAAAAAAGTCATTCGAACAGAGATGTTAAGAATTATTGATTCTTGTTTACTAATAGTAAAAAAATGTACAAAGGGATAAATTAATCTTGAAATGTCATTATTGTGAAACAGATTTAGATTCACTTAGTATGACAGACGGATTAAAACATATTTTAGAGCATAAAAAGAAAAACCAACCCAAAAGAGATAAAAAATAAAATTATTTAGATAAAACAAAAGGAATATTGTTCAGGAATTTTTCTAATAAAAGGTGATGAGAAATATATCTATGGTTCAAAAAAGAACAAACTATTTTTCAGGTTCATATAACCAGCATCTAACATATCCAGTTTGAGTCTTTATCTTTGGAGGTACTTGTTTACATTTTTCGATTACAAGGGGACACCTATCAATGAATCTACATTGTGTTGGAAATTCTAACAGACTAGGAGGATTTCCTTTAATGTATTTAGGAACAGTCCCTCTGAGTCGTGGGATGGATTCTAAAAGTCCTTTTGTATAGGGATGTTGGGGGTTGTTGTAAATTTCATGAGAGGAACCAAATTCAACCATTTGACCTCCATACATAATTCCTATTTTATCAGCAATTTCAGACAAGATTGCTAAATCATGGCTGATTAACATAAATGTCATCCCATTCTTTTTGAGATTTTTTAACAAATTTACAATCTGTGCCTGAATTAAAACATCTAGTGCAGTAGTAGGTTCATCAGCAATCACAAATTTTGGTTTTAAAAGTAGAGCCATTGCAATAACAACCCGTTGTTTCATACCACCACTTAGTTCATGGGGATATTTTTTGAGTATGTGTTCATCTAAACTAACAGATTTGATTGTTTCAGATATTATTTGTTTAAAATCACCATGAAAGTTGTACTGTTTTAGAATTTCAACAAATTGATCATATATAGTGAAAACAGGATCAAGTGAATTCATTGCTCCTTGAAAAATCATCGAGATTATCTTCCATCGAAATTTATCATCAAAGGCAGATTCAGACAACTCTAGTAAAGATTCACCGTCAAAAAGAATTTCACCTGTAGTTTTTCCTCCTAAAAGCATTCTCATAACAGATAAACCCAGTGTACTTTTACCACAAGCACTTTCTCCTGCAATTCCTAATGACTCTCCATCCTCAAGCTCAAAATTAATATCTTCAAGAGCATAAATAGGACCTTTGGAGGTAAAATATTGTGCAGACAAATCTTTAACAATCAAGGCCATGCTTTCTTTGAATCCCGGTAGAATTTCTATTTTGCACTATGAGTACTTTACTAACATTTTCAGGATCAAATTTATTTTGCAAATACAAAATCATGCAAAATACAAAATATAAAAAAGCAAAAAAAGTATCAGGAGTAAGAAATAGTGAAAACATAGAGGAAAAATTGACATAATGATTAAAACATGACTCATATTGGATATACTGAAATTTTGAAGTTTTGACAAATCGTATGATTTATGCAAATAAAATTAGTGAAGGCTTTGTATTAATTGAATCACAATATTTTAATGACATATTAACTGTATTGAAAAATATTTCATGAAAATATTTGGAGTATCTAAATCCTGAATGATAGTTTTTTGGTCTGTTAAAAATTAAGATTCCAACTTTAATGTTTGTTCTGCCTTTAATCCCTTGTAGCGATTTCTTATGGTAACTTCTGTAACACCTGCAGCTTCTGCAAGTTCTCGTTGGGTTATAGATACACCATTTTTAACACAGGACAAATACAAGGCTGTTGCTGCAAGGCCCATTGGATCTTTTCCAGCTGATTCCTTACGTTCTTGTGCTTCTTGAAGCACTTTAATTGCATAACGTTTTGTTTTTTCTGAGATCGCCAGCTTACTTGAAATCCTGGCAATGCATTGAATCGAATCAACAACGGGCATCTTTAGTTCTAATTCATGATGCAATAATCTATAACATCTTGCAATATCTTTTCTTTTGACATTGGCAGCATCAGAAATATCTTTTAGAGTTCTTGGTGTTTCAGCATCTCTACAAGCAGCATAAAGAGATGCAGCAATCATAGCAGAGATAGATCTGCCACGAACTAATTTTTTTTCCAATGCTTTTCTATAGATATAAGCAGCTTTTTCAAGAACATTTGCGGAAATTGCAACCTTGTCTTTTAATTTATTTAACTCACCAAGTGCTTGTCTCAAATTTCTATCAACAGGTTCGTGAGCCTGACTTCTACTGTCCCAAGTTCTAAGGCGTTCAATTGTACTTCTCATAGATGTAGAAAGAGGTTTTCCAGAGGCATCCTTGTTTAATGGATTGATTACTGTAGATAATCCCATATCATGTATTGTAAGTGATGATGGAGCACCAGTTCTTGCTGGATCTGAACCACCATCTTTTTGAAATGATCTCCATTCTGGGCCGGATTCTTGTGATTTTTCAGAAATTACATAACCACATTTTGAACAAAATTGTTCTCCTGTTACTTCATCAGTCAATAATGAATTTTTTCCACATCGTAGACAATTAGAATTTGGGTTGACAGTTACCATATAAAATACACTCTATACTTTTGTCCTTTTTACTGAAATTTCAATTGTCGAGACATCCCTGTTTCTCCCATCAGTAGATACAAGTGATTCTGAACCTATTGTAATATCTCCAACTACAAATGCAGGATTAGTTTTACGCAATATTATTTGCACCACATCAACAGCATGCCCTATGCTGAGTCCTCTAGCCTTAATTTTGATCAAAGGCAATGTTGCTAATTGAATTATTGCAGAAGTAACATAAGTCATCAATGGTTTTTTTCCAATGAATATGATTTCATTTCTAATACTTGACATGCATGATTAACTCTCATGGCTAATTTAAACCGAGTATGGCATAACTAATCTAATCACGACTGGAAATTTGGAAATAGTCGATCTAGTGTTAAAAGCATATCACATAATTGATGTATTAATCTCATATTGGTGTCATCATATTATTTCATAATCATACTATTAATAATAAAAAAAGAAAAGGAATGTAAAAAATACTAAGTTAATTGGTTCAAATCACTTTAAATGAAATTAGCTCAAAATCTTCTACTACGATGTTTTGGTAAACATTCTTGACAATAAACTGGCCTACCTTCTTTTGGTTCAAAAGGTACTTCAGATTTTTTGCCACAATCAGCACATGTACAAGGGTACATTGTTCTTTCTGACATTGATTTGTACTAATTTATCTCACATAAGAATCAATCAAATTATGATGAACCAATAGATTTTTTCAATTAATATTAATTTTCAATAAAAAGTAGAAAAAGTTCCCAGATACTCAAAATCACTACAAAATAATTTCAAGAATAATCTTAAAAATAATTTATTTAAGAATGTTAATTTTGTACAATGAAACCATTAAAAAATCATCATCTCATACAAAGGATTTTGAAATTACCAAATCTTCCTATAAACAAAGGATTTGGGAAAACACAGTCACATTATAAAAGAAGATGAAGTCATGGTAAAACTTGATCTAATTTTTTAATTGATTCTTAATAACACCTAGTTAATACTATGATTAAAATAAATTTTACAGTATTTTATTGTATAAATTACCATTATGGCAATTATAGATAATTTTAAGTTTGGAAAAATATTTGTATTTAGTATGAGTTATGAAGAATTTGTAATTGACTCTTACATTTTTTGAGAATGCCAAAAAGAGAAATGCCGAAAGGCTCTCAAAAGAGCAAAGGACTAGCGCAATATTACATCTACAAAAAGAAATCGAGATGTTCTCCAAAATGCAAGGATTCTGGGAAC